>NZ_WIWK01000079.1:0-30731 GCF_009600165.1 Pseudomonas sp. FSL R10-0399 | reverse complement strand
GCCCCGGTGGCCGGCGTTGACTTCGAAAAAGTCCACGCAGTAATCCAGGAACGCTGCACGGTTTGCCATTCCGCCTCCCCTACCAGCCCGCTGTTCAGCGTGGCTCCGGCCGGGGTGATGTTTGACACCGCGCAACAAATTCAACTGATGGCCCCGCGCATTCAAGCGCAAGCCGTCGCCACACCGATCATGCCGCTGGGCAACATCACTCAGATGACCCAGCAAGAACGCGACTTGGTCGGTGCCTGGGTCAACTCAGGAGCCCACATCAACTGACGCACACGGGCGGCCGCAAACCGTGGGCGGCCACCCACCACACCATTAGCTCACAACAATAAAAATGACCGAGGTGTTGCATGTCCGACTTAACCGAACCGCGCATACCCGCAGTAACCGCACCACCACCCATCCAGCGGCTACCGTTGTTGCAATTGATTCTGGTCGGTCTGCAGCACGTGCTGCTGATGTACGGGGGTGCTGTCGCCGTCCCCCTGATCATCGGCCAGGCAGCCGGGCTGAGTCGTGAGGAAATCGCCTTTCTGATCAACGCCGACCTGCTGGTGGCAGGCGTAGCAACCATCGTCCAGTCGTGGGGCATCGGCCCTATGGGCATTCGCATGCCGGTGATGATGGGCGCCAGTTTTGCCGCCGTTGGCAGCATGGTGGCGATGGCCGGGATGCCGGGCATCGGCATGACCGGTATTTTCGGGGCAACCATTGCCGCCGGTTTCTTCGGGATGATCATTGCGCCGTTCATGTCCAAGGTGGTGCGCTTCTTTCCGCCGCTGGTCACCGGCACCGTAATTACCTCCATTGGCCTGTCACTGTTCCCGGTCGCCGTCAATTGGGCGGGAGGCGGCAGCACAGCAGCGCAATTCGGCTCACCGATTTACCTGTTTATTGCGGCGCTGGTGCTGGGCACCATTTTGCTCATCAATCGCTTTATGCGCGGTTTCTGGGTCAACGTTTCGGTACTGATCGGCATGGCACTGGGCTATGCCCTGTGTGGTGCCATCGGCATGGTCAACTTGCAAGGCATCGGCCTCGCGCCGTGGTTCCAGATCGTCACGCCGCTGCACTTCGGCATGCCTGAGTTCCATCTGGCACCGATCCTGTCGATGTGTCTGGTGGTGGTGATCATTTTTGTCGAGTCCACCGGGATGTTTCTGGCGCTGGGCAAGATCACCGACCAGGAAGTCACCCCACGCATGCTCCGTCGCGGCTTGCTGTGCGACGCCGGAGCTTCATTTCTGGCGGGCTTTTTCAACACCTTCACCCACTCCTCATTCGCCCAGAACATCGGTCTGGTGCAAATGACCGGCGTGCGTTGCCGCTCGGTGACGATCATGGCCGGGATCTTCCTGATCACCCTCAGCCTGTTGCCTAAAGCCGCGTTCCTGGTGGCCTCGATTCCGCCTGCGGTACTGGGCGGCGCAGCCATTGCGATGTTCGGCATGGTTGCCGCCACGGGGATCAAAATCCTCCAGGAGGCCGACATTGCCGACCGCCGCAATCAACTGCTGGTGGCTGTGAGTATCGGTATGGGCCTGATCCCGGTGGTGCGCCCCGAGTTCTTCGCGCACTTGCCACTCTGGATGGGCCCGATCACCCACAGCGGCATCGCCATGGCGGCAGTCAGCGCCGTGTCCCTGAACCTGCTGTTCAACGTACTGGGCGGCGCCGAGCGTGCAGCCATGAGCGGTCACGTGCATCAGCATTGATGCGCGATGGATGAGTGTTTGTGTGGGAGCGGGCTTGCTCGCGATGAAATCGCTACGGTTTACCTGAAAAACCGCAGCGCCTGAATCGCGAGCAAGCCCGCTCCCACCCACCTGCCAATCTCTGGCACACACAATAATAAAAAAGGAAGCATCCCATGCACTGCAAACACTGGGGCGTCACGCTCGCGGGTGGGCTTTTGGCTGCAGGTCAGGCCATGGCCGGTGATCTGTTCTTGTGGCAAACCAACAGCCTCACCTACCTGTACGGCAAGAACTTCGCGATCAACCCGTCGATCCAGCAAACGATCACCTTTGAACACGCCGACAAATGGAAATACGGCGACAACTTCCTGTTTGTCGACCGCATTTTCTACAACGGTAAAGCCGACCCCAACAAGGGCCCGCACACCTATTACGGCGAGTTCAGCCCACGCCTGTCGTTCGGCAAGATCTTCGACCAAAAACTCGAATACGGCCCCATTAAAGACGTGCTCCTGGCCATGACCTACGAGTACGGCGAAGGCGACAGCGAGGCCTACCTCATTGGTCCGGGCTTTGACTTGGCGGTGCCCGGCTTTAACTACTTCACCCTCAACTTTTATCGCCGCCACACCGAAGGGCCACGCCCTGGCACGGGGGTTTGGCAGATCACTCCGTCGTTCTCCTATACCATTCCAGTGGGCCGCTCCAACGTGCTGATCGATGGCTACATAGACTGGGTGGTCGATAATGACCAGAACTCACGCGGCACGTATCACGCCAACCTGCACTTCAACCCGCAGGTCAAATATGACCTTGGAAAGGCCCTCAACCTGGGCGAAAAACAGCTGTATGTCGGCTTTGAATACAGCTACTGGAAAAACAAGTACGGCATCGAAAGCAGCAGCCGTCTGGACACCAACCAAAACACCGCCAGCGCCCTGATCAAAGTCCACTTTTAAGCCTTGCTGCGCCCGGGCAACCACAGCGCGCTTGAGTACCGACGCCAGAGTCAGTACTCTGCGCGGCCGCTCAAAAACGGGCGCTGTTTTAAAGCTGACTCTGAAGCCAACTTTATCGTTCAACTCAAGTGTTTACGGCCTGCATTAGTCTCCCGCCACTCAACTGTCCATGGACAGCCGAGCGATGTCTCTTTGCCGTAAAACAGGGTGTTCAAACGACGTTAAGTTGACCACAAAGACAAGTTTTAAAACAAAAGAACCAAGGTGCCGCACAGAGCGCCGAGTTCTACTCATGCAGCATTGATTAATTTTTGGAGCAACCGAATGAAGCGCATTCTGACCGGCCTGGTGCTTGCGGGGAGCCTGCTGGGCGGTACAACGGCAGCCGCAGAAGACTTGCTGCAGTGGCAAACCAACAGCTTGACGTACTTGTATGGCAAGGATTTTCAGGTCAATCCCAAGATCCAACAGACCTTGACCTTCGAACACGCCGACAGCTGGAAATACGGTGATAACTTTCTGTTCGTCGACCGTATTTTTTACAACGGCAAAGAAGACAGTAACTTAGGTACCAACACTTACTACGGCGAGTTCACGCCGCGCTTGTCGTTCGGCAAGATCTTCGATCAGAAGTTTGAGTTTGGCCCTATCAAAGACGTGTTGCTGGCCCTCACGTACGAGTTTGGCGAAGGCGATTCAGACTCCTACTTGATCGGCCCAGGTTTCGACCTGAATGTGCCCGGCTTCGACTTCTTCCAGTTGAACTTCTACAAACGCTACCCAGAAGGCAACCGCCCGGGCCGTGGTGTTTGGCAGATCACCCCGGTGTGGTCCTGGACCCAGCCCGTGGGCAACTCCGATGTGGTCATCGACGGCTACATGGACTGGGTGGTCGACAACGACCAGAACGCGCGCGGCACCTACCACGCCAACCTGCACTTCAACCCACAGATCAAATATGACTTGGGCAAGGCGTTGAACTGGAGCGCGAAGCAACTGTACGTCGGTATCGAATACGACTACTGGAAAAACAAGTACGGCATCGAAGACAGCGGCTCCTTCAAAACCAACCAGGACACCGCGAGCCTGTTGGTCAAGTACCACTTCTGATGCACCCGCTTCAGCCACTGCATTCGCGTGGCTGAAGCCCTCCTCTCCAGGCAGCACCTTCTCCTCACTGGCCACCTTTATTTGACATACGCCGCGCATGCGTATATTTCTGCATACGCCATGTATGTCAAAACACCTTTCTTACCTGCAACGTCACGGAGCTTGTATGGCCAACCCCTATCGCGAGATTTTCAGCGCCCCCGGCAGCAAAGCGTTTTGCGCCGCAGGCCTGATCGCCCGAATGCCCATATCCATGGCAGGTATCGGCATCATCACCATGCTTTCGCAGTTACACGGCTCGTATTGGCTGGCGGGCGCGGTGGCGGCCACCTTTGCACTGGCCATGGCCCTGCTGGCACCACAAATTTCTCGCGCGGTTGATCGTTACGGGCAGCGCCGGATCTTGCCCGGCGTGGCGGCGGTTGGCGTCTGCGCCATGCTTGCGTTGCTGCTGTGCAGCTACCTGAACGCGCCCGACTGGACGCTGTTTGTCTGCGCCGCCCTGGCCGGCTGCATGCCCAGCATGCCGGCCATGGTCCGCGCCCGCTGGAGTGAGCTGTACCGCGGCTCGCCCAAGCTGCACACGGCGTTCTCGTTTGAATCGGTGCTGGACGAAGTCTGCTTTATCATCGGCCCGCCCATTTCCGTGGGCCTGAGCGTGGCCCTGTTCCCCCAGGCCGGGCCACTGGCGGCCGCGATCTTGTTGGCAGTGGGCGTAACCGCCTTTGTCATGCAACACAAAACCGAGCCGCCCGTGCACCCGCGCACCCTGGAGAATGACGTCACGGTCTTGCGCCAGGGCGCGGTTCTGGTGCTGATGATGGCCTTGATCGGCCTGGGCACCATTGTCGGCACCGTGGATGTGGTCAGCGTGGCCTTTGCCCAACACCAGGGTGAACCGGCGGCCGCGAGCATCGTCCTGTCGGTGTATGCACTGGGTTCATGCCTGGCCGGGCTGGTGTTTGGCAGCCTCAAATTGAACATGCCCCTGCCCCGGTTGTTTTTGTTGGGCGCGTTGGCCACGGCAATCACCATGGTGCCGCTGATGTGGGCCAACAGCATCATCACCCTGGCCGCGGCCATGTTTATCGCCGGGCTGTTCTTCGCCCCGACCCTGATCACCGCCATGGCGCTGGTCGAAAACATCGTCGCCCCGGCCAAGCTGACCGAAGGCCTGACCTGGATGATTACCGGCCTGGGCATGGGTGTTGCCCTCGGCGCGGTGGTCGGTGGCTGGGTGATCGACGCTTACGGTGCACCGGCAGGCTTCAGGGTGTCGTTGATCGCCGGTTTTGGCATGTTGCTGTTTGCCATCGCGGGCTATCGGCTGTTGCAAAACAGCACCTCGCAGCCGGGTAACGCGCTGGCCTGACGGCTGGCGTATCACCGTCCGTAAGCAGCTGTCTTGAGACGTTTGCAATCACGGTGCTACCATGCCCGACCGCCAAAACAGGCAAGGAAATACCGGGTTTATGAGTAGCATCCGCGAGCGCAACAAAGAACTGATTTTGCGAGCCGCCAGCGAGGAATTCGCCGACAAAGGGTTTGCCGCCAGCAAAACCAGCGACATCGCGGCCAAGGCGGGGGTGCCTAAGCCCAACGTCTATTACTACTTCAAATCCAAGGAAAACCTGTACCGCGAAGTGCTCGAAAGCATCATCGAGCCGATCCTGCGTGTATCGACGCCGTTCAACGCCGATGGCGAGCCGAACGAGGTGTTAAGCAACTACATCCGTTCCAAAATCCTGATTTCTCGCGAACTGCCGTTTGCCTCGAAAGTGTTCGCCAGCGAAATCATGCACGGCGCCCCGCACCTCAGTGAAAAACAGGTCGAACTGCTTAACGACCAGGCCAAACACAACATCGCCTGCATCCAGACCTGGATCGACCGCGGCCTGATCGCCCCGATCGACCCGCACCACCTGATGTTCAGCATCTGGGCCGCGACCCAGACCTACGCCGACTTCGACTGGCAAATTTCCGCCATCACCGGCAAGGCCAAGCTCGACGACAGCGACTACGAAGCTGCAACGCAGACCATTATTCGGCTGGTGCTTAAAGGCTGTGCGCCGGACCAATAAGCAACACCAAAATCCGTAGGAGCGAGCTCGCCTCGCGATCTTTTAAAAGATCAAAAGATCGCGAGGCAAGCTCGCTCCTACAGAAAAAGTGATTAAGCCACCACTCCCGCATCCGCGCGCAACCCTTGCCCTTCAATCGCACTGATGGCGCATTGCTCATCAATGTCTGAGGTATCACCACTGATACCGATCGCCCCCAGCACCTTGCCCTGATCATCGCGGATCAAGACGCCACCCGGCACCGGCACGATATCGCCTTGGCCCATGCCATTGAGCGCCGCGAAAAACGTCGGGCGCTGCTGTGCGTCCAGCGCCAGTGCACGAGATCCCTTGCCCAAGGCAATCGCCCCCCAGGCCTTGCCAATCGCAATGTTGGGACGCAACAGGCTGGCGCCGTCCTCACGCTGCAATGCCAGCAAATACCCACCCGAATCGAGTACCGCGACCGTCAGCGGGGACGCGTTGATGCTGCGACCCGCGTTCAAGGCTTGAGCCGCCAGGGTTAAAGCGACTTTCAAGGTTAAAGCACTCATGGTTGCCGTCCTTATTTTGTTATTGGAAGCCTTGCCCCGCCTGCTTCAGGCAGAACCAATGAGATCAATAGAACACAAAAATACGATTATTTGTATACAGTTTTTCAGATAACAAATCCCAAAAAACCTAAAACCTCGTGAAATAGGGCCTCCCAATCGTCTTGCCATGGATTAAACAAAAGCCATTGACCTGCAGGCCGGACCATGAATAAACTCAGCCATCAGCCACTTGTATACAATTATAAAACGTAAGAGGCACAATCAAATGAGCAAAATGAGAGCAATCGAAGCCGCTGTTTTGGTGATGCGTCGTGAAGGTGTCGACACCGCTTTTGGTATCCCGGGCGCCGCCATCAACCCGCTGTATTCAGCCTTGCAAAAAGTGGGCGGCATCGATCACGTCCTCGCTCGCCACGTGGAAGGCGCCTCGCACATGGCCGAGGGCTACACCCGCACCAAAGCCGGCAACATCGGCGTGTGCATCGGCACCTCCGGCCCTGCGGGCACTGACATGGTGACCGGCCTGTACAGCGCCTCTGCCGATTCAATCCCGATTCTGTGCATCACCGGCCAAGCGCCACGGGCGCGTCTGCATAAAGAAGACTTCCAGGCCGTGGACATCACCAGCATCGTCAAGCCGGTGACCAAGTGGGCAACCACCGTGCTCGAGCCGGGCCAGGTGCCTTACGCCTTCCAGAAAGCCTTTTATGAAATGCGCTCCGGGCGCCCTGGCCCCGTGCTGATTGACCTGCCGTTTGATGTGCAAATGGCTGAAATCGAATTCGACATTGACGCTTACGAACCCCTGCCGCTGGCCAAGCCTTCGGCCACCCGGGTACAGGTCGAAAAAGCGTTGGCCATGCTCGACCAGGCCGAACGCCCGCTACTGGTCAGCGGTGGCGGCGTGATCAACGCCGACGCCAGCGCGTTGCTGGTGGAATTCGCCGAGTTGACCGGTATTCCGGTGATCCCGACTTTGATGGGCTGGGGCAGCATTGCCGACGACCACCCGCTGATGGTCGGCATGGTCGGCCTGCAAACCTCGCACCGCTACGGCAACGCCACCCTGCTCAAATCCGACGTCGTGCTGGGCATCGGCAACCGCTGGGCCAACCGCCACACCGGTTCGGTCGAGGTGTACACCGAAGGCCGTAAATTCATCCACGTGGACATTGAGCCGACGCAAATCGGCCGCGTTTTCACCCCGGACCTGGGCATCGTTTCTGACGCAGGCGCAGCCCTCACTGTGTTCCTGGAAGTGGCCCGCGAATGGAAAGCCGCCGGCAAGCTGAAAAACCGCAGCGCCTGGCTGCAAGACTGCCAACAACGCAAAGCCACCCTGCACCGCAAGACTCACTTCGACTCCGTACCGGTCAAGCCTCAACGCGTGTATGAAGAGATGAACCAGGTGTTCGGCAAAGACACCTGCTATGTCAGCACCATCGGCTTGTCGCAGATTGCCGGCGCGCAGTTCCTGCACGTTTACAAGCCACGCCACTGGATCAACTGCGGCCAGGCCGGGCCATTGGGCTGGACTATTCCGGCGGCGCTGGGCGTGGTCAAAGCCGACCCGAGCCGCAACGTTGTAGCCCTGTCGGGTGACTATGACTTCCAGTTCATGATCGAAGAACTGGCCGTGGGCGCGCAGTTCAACCTGCCGTACATCCACGTGGTGGTGAACAACTCCTACCTTGGCCTGATCCGTCAGGCACAGCGTGGATTCGAAATGGACTACTGCGTGCAGCTGTCTTTCGACAACCTTAATGCCCCAGAACTGAATGGCTACGGCGTCGACCACGTCGCTGTGGTCGAAGGCCTGGGCTGCAAAGCGCTGCGCGTATTCGAACCGGCTCAAATCCAGCCTGCACTGCGCAAGGCGCAAGACATGCTCAAAGAGTTCCGCGTACCGGTGGTCGTAGAGATTATTCTGGAGCGCGTGACCAACATCTCGATGGGCACCGAAATCAACGCCGTCAATGAATTTGAAGATCTGGCGCTGGTGGGTAACGATGCACCGACCGCTATTTCAATGCTCGATTAACCCCTAAGCCCTAGCCCTCTCCTGCGTGGAGAGGGAACAAAAAAAGCAGGAGTTCACCATGCCGCGTTTTGCCGCCAACCTGTCCATGCTGTTCACCGAACAGGATTTCCTTGTCCGTTTCCAAGCGGCTGCCAACGCTGGTTTCCACGGCGTTGAATACCTGTTCCCGTACGATTACAGCGCTGAAGAAATCAAACATCACCTGGAAGCCAACAAACTGACCCAGGTGCTGTTCAACCTGCCCGCCGGCGATTGGGCCAAGGGCGAGCGCGGGATTGCCTGCCACCCCGACCGGGTCGAGGAATTCCACGCAGGCGTCGACAAGGCCATCGCCTACGCCAAAGTACTGGGCAACACGCAAATCAACTGCCTGGCCGGGATTCGCCCCCAAGGCGTAGACGACGCCACCGTCGAAAGAACCTTCATCAGCAACCTCAAGTACGCCGCCGACAAACTGCAAGCGGTGGGCATCAAGCTGGTGATGGAAGCGATCAATACCCGCGACATTCCGGGCTTTTACCTCAACAACACCGCACAGGCGCTGGCGATTCAGGACAAGGTCGGCAGCGCCAACCTGTTCCTGCAATACGACATCTATCACATGCAAATCATGGAAGGCGACCTGGCGCGCACCATGCAAACGCACCTGGCGCAGATCAACCACATCCAGCTGGCCGACAACCCCGGCCGCCATGAACCGGGCACCGGCGAGATCAACTACCGCTTCCTGTTCGACCACCTCGACAGCATCGGCTATCAGGGCTGGGTCGGTTGCGAGTACAAGCCGCTGACCAGCACCGAAGCCGGGCTGGTGTGGCTCAAGACGCATAACGCGGTGTAAGAGTTGTTTATCCAATAAAAACAAGAGGATTTGTCATGGCTAAAATCGGATTTATCGGCACCGGGATCATGGGTTCGCCTATGGCCAGCAACCTGCAAAAGGCCGGGCACAGCTTATTCTTGTCGACCCATCGCGGCGCAGCACCTAGCGACCTGCTGTCGGCTGGCGCCATCGCCCTGGCCAGCCCGAAAGAAGTCGCTCAAGAAGCCGAATTCATCATCATCATGGTGCCCGACACCCCGCAGGTCGACGAAGTCCTGTTCAGTGAAAACGGGATTGCCGCAGGCCTGAGCCCGAACAAAGTGGTGATCGATATGAGTTCGATCTCGCCCACTGCGACCAAAGCCTTCGCCGAAAAAATCAACGCCAAGGGCGCGCAGTACCTCGACGCGCCGGTGTCTGGCGGTGAAGTCGGCGCCAAGGCTGGCACCCTGAGCATCATGGTCGGCGGCGACGAAAAAACCTTCGCCCGCGCCCTGCCCCTGCTGCAAAACATGGGTAAAAACATCACCTTGGTCGGCGGCAATGGCGACGGCCAAACCGCCAAAGTGGCCAACCAGATCATCGTTGCCCTGAATATTCAGGCCGTGGCCGAAGCCCTGGTCTTTGCCGCCAAGAACGGCGCAGACCCGGCCAAGGTTCGCGAAGCCTTGATGGGCGGCTTCGCCTCTTCGAAGATCCTTGAAGTGCACGGCGAGCGCATGATCAAAGGCACCTTCGATCCGGGGTTCCGCATCAGCCTGCACCAGAAAGACCTCAACCTGGCGCTGGCTGGCGCCCGTGAGCTGGGGATCAACCTGCCCAACACCGCCAGCGCCCAGCAAGTGTTCAGCACCTGCGCCGCTCTCGGTGGCGGCAACTGGGACCACTCGGCGCTGATCAAAGGCCTGGAACACATGGCCAACTTCTCCATTCGCGACAAATAACCTCTGCGGTCCACCCACCGTAGGAGCTGCCGCAGGCTGCGATCTTTAGTTTTTTAAAACGATCGCAACCTGCTGCACTTTCTGCGGGGCATCTGCTCACCCTCAAAAAAGTTGATTGCGCCATGACTAATTGCCCTGATTGGGCCACGGCCCTGTGCAATGGTTTCAGCCAAGTCTTCCTGCAACGTCACCCACTCTGCGGCGTGTTGTGCTTGCTGGCCATTGTCGTCAGCGCTCCTGCGCTGCTCGGAGGGGCGTTGCTCGGTGCAGTCGCAGGCTTGCTGACCGCGCAACGTCGCGGCTACGCCAAAACCGAACGTCAGGCCGGGCTCTACAGCTACAACGGTGTGTTGCTGGGGCTTCTGCTGAGCCATCAACTGCCGTGGTCAGCCATGCTGCCACTGTTGATCATCGCCAGCGCCGGGATCAGCAGCATGGTGGTGCATCAATGGCTCAAACGCGCCACGCACCCCCATAGCCTGATGATTTACACCGCTCCCTTTGTCGCCATCGGCTGGGGCCTGCTCACCCTGCAAGGAACACCGGAGTACAGCGTTGAACCGTACGCCCTCAACGCCTGGACGCTGCTGCAAGCCCTGTTCAAAGGGATCAGCCAAGTCATGCTGCTGAACCATCCGGTCGCCGGGCTGCTGATTGTCATCGGCTTGTGCCTGAGCCACTGGCGGGCAGCCTTGTGGGCGCTGACTGGCTCACTCGCCGGGCTGTTATGGAGCCTCTACCAACAAGACACCGGCGCCGCACTCAACGGGCTGGCTGGCTACAACCCGGCGCTGGCAGCATTGGCCTTGAGCCAGCAAGGGAGCCGAATCTGCAAGCCATTGCTGGGCATCGTCGTGACCTTGGCCCTGGCACCGGGTTTCAGTGCGCTGGGTCTGCCTCTTTTAACCGCGCCCTTTGTGCTCAGTTGCTGGGTTATCGGTGGCGGTGTTCGCCTGTTAAGCCGCAAATCGGCTGACAGTGAAGCGCAAAGCAGGTTGCGCATCGAACGTTAATACCCGAATCTTCTGGGTTTTGGGTATCGAGCGATCTACATGAAGAATCAGGATTGGCGTCAGCGCCTGTACGTGATGGTGTTTCAGTCCGACACCCCCGCCGGGCGCCGTTTCGATACCACCCTGCTGCTGATCATCATGGCGAGTCTGGTGGTGGTCATCCTCGACAGCATCAACAGCATTCACCTGCAATACGGTGACCTGCTGGCCTATATCGAATGGGGCTTCACCTTTGTGTTTGCCATCGAATACGGCCTGCGCCTGTACTGCTCACCCAAACCATTGCGCTACGCGTTCAGCTTTTATGGATTGGTGGACTTGCTCGCCATCGTGCCGGGGATCCTGGCGATTTATTACAGCGACGCGCAGTACCTGTTGATTATTCGCGTCATCCGCATGCTACGGATCTTCCGGATCCTCAAACTGTTGCCCTACCTGAGCCAGGCCAATTACCTGCTCTCGGCCTTGCGCGGCAGCAAACAGAAAATCATCGTGTTCCTGGTCGGGGTATCCACCCTGGTCACTGTGTTCGGCACCCTGATGTACGTGGTTGAAGGCCCGGATCACGGCTTTACCAGTATCCCGGTCAGCATCTATTGGGCCATCGTGACCCTGACCACCGTCGGCTACGGCGACATCGTCCCACAGACCATTCCCGGGCAAGTCATCTCGGCCATGGTGATGATCACCGGCTACTCAATCATCGCCGTGCCCACCGGTATTTTTACCGCCGAACTGGCCAACGCCATGCGCGGCGAACAGTTGCAGCACACATGCACCACCTGCAAAAAAGCCCAGCACGAGGCCTCGGCGTCTTTTTGTTCCCGGTGTGGTAATGCGCTATTCGTCAAAAACGTATAAACAAAGTGCTTTTTAATCTTTTAAGGACTATGCAGCACCCGCTATAGTCGCTGGCATATTGCCTCTTTTGCCCCCTATAACAAGGACTACGCAGTGAAAAAACTCTTTAGCGCCTCTTTGTTGGTCGCAGGCCTTGCACTCAGCAGCCTGGCCCACGCCGACAACAAACCGTTGCTTAACGTGTCTTACGACGTGATGCGCGACTTCTACAAAGACTACAACCCTGCGTTCCAAAAGCACTGGGAAAAAGAGAAGAACCAAAAGCCGACTGTGCAGATGTCCTTCGGCGGTTCGAGCAAACAAGCACGCGCAGTGATCGACGGACTGCCGGCCGACGTGATCACCATGAACATGGCCACCGACATCAACGCCCTGGCTGACAACGGCCAGCTGGTCCCGGAAAACTGGGTCACCCGCCTGCCGGACAACAGCGCGCCGTTCACCTCGGCCACCGTATTTATCGTCCGTAAAGGCAACCCCAAAGCCCTGAACGACTGGCCAGACCTGCTCAAGGACGGCGTGCAAGTGATCGTGCCCAACCCGAAAACCTCGGGCAACGGCCGCTACACCTTCCTCTCGGCCTGGGGCTATGCGCAAAAACACGGCGCCGATGAAGCAAAAGCCCGAGAGTTTGTCGGCAAACTGTTCAAGCAAGTGCCTGTGCTGGACACCGGCGGCCGTGCGGCCACCACCACGTTCATGACCAACCAGATCGGCGACGTGCTGGTGACCTTCGAAAACGAAGCAGAAATGATTGCCCGCGAGTTTGGTCGTGACCAGTTCGAAGTGATCTACCCAAGTGTTTCCGCCGAAGCAGAGCCGCCAGTGACCGTGGTCGATAAAGTCGTCGACAAAAAAGGCACTCGCGCCGAGGCCGAGGAATACCTCAAATACCTGTGGTCTCCAGAAGGCCAGGAAATTGCTGCCAAAAACTACCTGCGCCCACGCGACAAAGCGATCCTGGCCAAGTACAACGACCGCTTCCCGAAAGTCGACTTCCTGTCGGTTGAGAAAACCTTCGGCGACTGGCGTGAAGTGCAGAAAAAATACTTCAGCGATGGCGGCGTGTTCGATCAGATCTACAGCGGCCAATAACCCCACGCCCGCGTAGGAGCGAGCTTGCCTCGCGATCTTTTGACATTCTCAAAGCTCGCGAAGCAAGCCCGCCCTCGCCACCTGTACAAAAACACAGTAAAAACGCTTGATCTCCAGCCAATGACTGCCCATGCTGCACCTCTTCTGCGATGCATGAATGAGTGGAGCTATGCGGCTGTTTCTGTGTGAAAAACCTTCCCAGGCCAAAGATATTGCGGCCGTGCTCGGCGCCAGCCGACGCGGTGATGGCTGCTGGGTGGGCGCCACTGCAACCGTCACCTGGTGCATTGGCCACCTGCTTGAAACCGCCCCGCCAGACGCCTACGACGAGCGCTACAAGCGCTGGGTGCTGGCCGACCTGCCGATCATCCCGGAAAAATGGAAGATGCGGGTCAAGCCCAAAACCGCCAGCCAGTTCAAAGCCGTCAAACGCCTGCTGGGTGAAGCCAGCGAACTGGTGATTGCCACCGACGCCGACCGCGAAGGAGAAATGATCGCCCGCGAACTGGTCGAACATTGCCGCTATCGCGGGCCCATCCAGCGCCTGTGGTTGTCCGCACTGGACGACGCCTCCATTCGCAAAGCCCTGGCGGCACTCAAGCCCGGTGCCGAAACCTTTAACCTCTATCACTCGGCCTTGGGCCGCTCGCGGGCCGACTGGCTGATCGGCATGAACATGAGCCGCCTGTTCACCCTGCTCGGGCGCAAGTCCGGCTATCAGGGTGTATTGCCGGTCGGTCGGGTGCAAACCCCGACCCTGCGCCTGGTGGTCGACCGTGATCGCAGCATCAGTGACTTTGTGCCGGTGGCGTACTGGGCGATCGACGTGCAACTCAAGCACGACGAGCAACTGTTCACCGCGCAATGGCGAGCCGATCCCGACACCTGTGACGATCAGGACCGCTGCCTCAACCAGGCCCACGCGCAACAGGCTGCTGCCGCCATCAGCAACGCCCGCCACGCGCGGGTCAGCAAATTGCACACCGAGCGCATGCGCGAAGTCGCGCCGTTGCCCTTCGACCTCGGCACCCTGCAAGAAGTGTGTTCAAAAAAACTCGGGCTCGGCGCGCAAGAAACCCTCGACGTCGCCCAGGCGCTGTACGAAACCTACAAGGTCGTGACCTACCCGCGCAGCGATTGCGGCTACCTGCCGCTCAGCCAGCACAGCGAGGCTGCCTCCATACTGGCCGCCTTGCGTCAGGCCGACCCCAGCCTTGCGCCACTGGCCGGGCACCTCGACCCGCAACGCCGTTCACGGGCCTGGAACGACGCCAAGGTCAGCGCCCACCACGGCATCATCCCCACGGCAGCGGCGAAGAACCTCGAACGCCTGAGCGGCAAACACCGCGCCGTGTACACCTTGATTCGTGCCCGCTACCTGGCGCAGTTTCTGCCCAACCATGAATACGACCGCACCCAGGCTGATTTCGACTGCGCGGGCCAGCACTTGCGGGCCGTCGGCAAGCAAATCATCGAACCCGGCTGGAAGCGCGCCCTGCCCGAAGCTTTGGCCCCGGCCAAAGGTCGCGAAGCCCCGGCCCCGCAACCCTTGCCGGCCTTGCGCGAAGGGCTTGATTGCGCGGTTGCCAACGTCAACCTTAAAGACCTGTGGACCCAACCGCCCAAGCCGTTTACCGAAGGTGACCTGATCAAGGCGATGAAAAACGTCGCCAAACTGGTCCAGGACCCGCGACTCAAGCAAAAGCTTAAAGACACCACCGGCATCGGCACCGAAGCCACCC
Organism: Pseudomonas sp. FSL R10-0399; assembly: GCF_009600165.1. Classification (NCBI taxonomy): domain Bacteria; kingdom Pseudomonadati; phylum Pseudomonadota; class Gammaproteobacteria; order Pseudomonadales; family Pseudomonadaceae; genus Pseudomonas; species Pseudomonas sp. FSL R10-0399. Next base: position 15,826 of record NZ_WIWK01000079.1, on the reverse strand, counting down.
GCGCCGGGATCATTCAAGGCTTGCTCGACCGCGGCTACCTGATCAAAAACGGCAAGGCGCTGGCCGCCACGCCCCCGGCCTTCAGCCTGATCGACGCGGTGCCCCGCGCCATCGCCGACCCCGGCACCACCGCCATCTGGGAACAAGCCCTGGACATGGTGCAAAGTGGCGAAATGCCCCTTGAGATCTTCGTCGCCAAGCAGGCCGCCTGGATGAGCAAACACATCGAGCGCTGCAGCGGCATGAGCATGACCATGACCATCAGCGGCCCGGCCAGCCCGGCGGGCGTCACACCGCCCTGGAAGAAAAAACGCAAAAGCCCGGCCAGCAAGGCCAAGCCCAAGCGCGTCACAAAAGCTAAAAGTGCCTGACGGGGGTCAAAGGCTCAGCGTCCCGGAGATACACGTCACCGCCGCGCCACCGACCCAGATGTCCTCGCCGACCTGCTCAATGAACACCCGCCCTGCCCGCCCCAAGGCCGTGCCCTGGCTGGCCACATAACGCTGCGGCGCCAGGCCGTCAGCGATCAACCATTGCGCCAACCCGGCGTTCAAACTGCCGGTGACCGGGTCTTCCTGCATCCCGTCCCCCGCTAGAAAGGCCCGCACTTCAAACTGCGCCTCAACGCCATCACGTTCAGCCGAACAAGGCGCGACCACACCCAAGGCCAGACCGTGTAATTGCGAGTAGTCCGGCTTAATCGCCAGCACCTGCTCGCGATCCGCCAGCAGCAGCGCCAGCCAGCCCGGCCCGTTATCGACCCAGCGCGCTTGCTGCACAGCGTGCCGCTCAATGCCCAAGCCTTGGCACACACGCTGCAACAACGCCTCATCGACCGGCCCAGTACGCAACAGAGGCGGCGCGGTAAAGGCCAATTGCCCAGCGTTGCGGCGGACCCGGATCAGGCCTACCGCACACTCCTGAATGATCTCCTCACCACGTGGCTTGCCACCGGCTTCCAGCCAGGCATGGCAACTGCCCAACGTAGGGTGCCCGGCAAACGGCAACTCGCGCAGCGTGGTAAAAATTCGCAGCCGATAATCCGCCTCGGGGTTTTGTGGTTTCAGTACAAACGTGGTTTCACTGAGATTGGTCCAGCGCGCGAAATCGGCCATTTGCTCATCGCTCAAGCCGTCGGCATTCAACACCACCGCTACCGGATTGCCCTTGAGGGCCACCGTGCTAAACACATCAACTTGCTTGAAATCGAAGAGGCTCATAGCGGATTCCTTGTGTAGTGAGTGGGCCATCCTACCGCTATGCAGGCGCTTTTTTTAAAAAGATCAAAAGATCGCAGCCTGCGGCAGCTCCTACAAAAGGTAATCCGAGGCGTTACTTGAACTGCCGGCTCAACCCCGGCGGTACGCCGCTGGTATCGGTTTCTTCCCAGGGCCCGTTCGGGCTGATCCCGCGGCTCCAGCCATTGTCCCAGCGGTAGTAGGTGCGCTGGCGATAGAAGATGTTGCTCTGGTCATCCAGCACATACACGCCCAAGCGGGCATCCCAGTGGCTCGGGCCGCCCGGTGGTGGAGCGAAGGTGGCCGAGGTGCGCGGCAACGGTTTGGGCGGCTGCGGGATCGGCATGTCCGGCAGCGGTTTGTCCGAGGGTTGCGGCTGCGGGATCGGGCTGGGTGGCGTAGGCGGCGTGGATTCATACGGTTGATGAACCGAGCAAGCACTCAGGCCGATGGCCAGGCTAAGCAGGGTAATTCGAGCAAATACGGCCATAACGGGGTCTCGTGCAAGTCCTAAGGACCTGTGGGAGCGGGCTTGCTCGCGATGCAAACGACGCGGTGTATCTGTTACACCTTGCCGATCTCATCGCGAGCAAGCCCGCTCCCACAGATTAAGCCCTGATAAATTTATTTATCAGGGCTGTCGATTGTCAGCTGTTGCAACGTCTGGGTGCTGTTGGGCAGCGGTTTGCCGCGCCCTACCCATTCGCCAGCGGTGGGCTGGCCCGCACGGGAGATGCGCGCAACCAGTTGGACTTCAGGAAAGTTGGACAGTTTCAACTGCGGCATCATTGCGTCGGCATCGCTCAGTTCCACGGTGATCGGCAGGTCCGCGACGGTTACGCGTTTGACCGCCAACGGGGCCGGCGGGCCCGACACGGCACGGGCGAAGATGAACACGCTGTCGCCCGGCAACACGCTGGCTTTGACAGCATCAGCCAAGTCGACGCTGACCTTGATCGACGCCTGCGCCGCAGGCACGGGGGCGCTTTCAACCTTGCCGCCGCTGGCAAGCAACTGCCCGCGGGCACGCTCGATGCCGCCCTCCAGCGCCTCGCGGGACGGGTCGCCTATCGGCAGTTCATTGAGCAGTCGCTGCCAGTAGTTGATGGCCTCCTGATAGCGCTGGCCCTCAAATGCCGCAATGCCGAGCAGGCCCAGGCTGGTGACTTCGTTGGGGTCGGCCTTCAAGGCTTCGTCGGTCAGGGCCTGGGTCTTGTCGCTCCACTTTTTATCGTCAGAAAAGTACTGCGCCTGCGCCCACTGGCCCAACAGTTCAGGCTGGCGCCCGGCCAGCGCCACGGCGCGCTCAAACACCTTGGCGGCCTCTGCCGAACTATTTTGTGCCATGTAGGCACGCCCCAGGAAGTACCAGCTCTCGGCGGAGTCCGGCTGGGCAGCAGCGGCCCGCTCAAGACGCGAGATCATTTGCTCTAGCGATTGCGGTGGCGTGGCGAACTCTTGGGTCAGTTCAACCTTGTCGCTGGCACCAAAGTGCAGGTACAGGCCCACACCCAGCACCGGCACCATCAACGCCGCCAGTATGGGCACTACCTTGCCCAAGCTGGAACTGCGCCCCGGCGCCACGCCTTCGGTGTCCGCCAGCAACTCACGCGCGGCTTCGTCGCGACCGCTTTGCAGTTGTTGTTCGGTCAGCACGCCCTCTTCGCGCTGAGCCTGCAATTGCGCCACGCGCTCTTGGTACAGCGCCACGTTGAGGGCGGTGCGGTCTTCTTCACGCTGGGCACGGCGACCACGCAGCACCGGGATCAGCAAAAAACTCAGGGCGATGAGTAGCAGCAAGCCCGCTGCAAGCCAGAAATCAATCATCTTTGTTTTTATCCAGCAAGGTATCGAGGCGCTGACGCTCCTCGGCAGAAAGAGTGTCAGAATCTTCGGCCCGCGCTGTACGACGGCGACGCCCGACAATCACCCCGATCACCACCACCCCGCCCACCAACAAGGCCAGCGGGCCGAACCACAGCACCACGGTCTTGCTGGTCAAGGCCGGTTTGTAGCGCACGAAGTCGCCGTAACGGTCGACCATAAAGTCGATGATCTGCTGGTTGTCCTTGCCCTCGCCCAGCATGCGGAAGATCTCGCGGCGCAGGTCGGTGGCAATTGGCGCGTTGGAGTCGGCAAGGTCCTGGTTCTGGCACTTGGGGCAACGCAGCTCCTGGGTCAACTCGCGAAAACGCGCGCGCTCAGCGTCATTGGCAAACTCATAGGTGTCGATGGCCGCATGGGCGATGCCGGTCAAGGCCAGCCCGCACACCAGCGCTGCTAACCAACGCTTCATGGCTTGGCCTCATCAACCAGCGCCTGATACTTGCCAGCCAGTTGTTCGCGCCACACGCGCTCGTCGATCACGCCGACAAACTTGTGGCGGATGATGCCCTGGCTGTCGATCAGGAAGGTTTCCGGGGCGCCGTACACACCCAGGTTCAAGCCCAGCGAACCGGCTTCATCGTTGATGTCCAACTGGTACGGGTTGTGGAATTCCTTGAGCCACTTTTTCGCGTCCTCATTGACGTCCTTATAGTTGACGCCATAGATCACCACGCCCTGCTCGGCCAGTTTGGTCAGCACCGGGTGCTCGACCTTGCACGAGATGCACCAGGTGGCCCAGACGTTAACCAGCGCCGGTTTGCCCTTGAGGTCGGCTTCGGTCAGGGTTTTGTCGCCCTCGACCGCTGGCAGGCTGAACGCCGGGAACGGCTTGTCGATCAGGGTCGACGGCAGCTCGGTCGGGTCCAGGTACAAGCCTTTGTACAGAAACCACGCCATGCCCAAAAACACCGCCAGCGGGGCCAGCATTAGCCAGCGTCTCATGCTGTTTCTCCTTTCATGCCCAGCGCGTCGCGCACGCGGGTTTTAACCTTGACTCGATAACGTCGGTCCAGCGCCGCCAGCAAACCGCCAAAGCCGGTGAGCAAACCGCCCAGCCAGATCCAGCGCACAAACGGTTTAACGTGGACCCGCACCGCCCAGGCGCCATCGCCCAGCGGTTCACCCAGCGCCACGTACAGGTCGCGGGTAAAACCGGCGTCGATACCGGCCTCGGTCATCATCGAACTTTGCACCGTGTATAAACGTTTTTCCGGGTGCAGCACGCTGACTTGCTTGCCATTGCGGATCACCCGCACGGTGCCTTTGTCCGAGGTAAAGTTCGGCCCTTCAAAATGTTTGGCACCGTCAAAAATGAACTGGTAACCGGCCAACTCCATCGACTCGCCCGGCGCCAGGCGCAGATCGCGCTCGGCACTGTTTTGACTCGACAGCACCACACCCAGCGCGCACACCGCGATACCCAAGTGCGCGATCTGCATGCCCCAATAACTGCGGGTCAGGCTGCGCAGGCCTTTGACCAGGCCCTTGTGACGGGTTTTGTCACCGATATCGCGCACCCCGGCCAGCAACACCCAGGCCGCCAGCATAAAGGTCGCGATCACCGCCCAGTTAAAATCGCCATAGGCCACACCGGCAATCACCGACAGCGCCGCGCTGCCCAGCAACACCGGGGTCAACATACCCAGCAGCCATTTGACCGGGGTGTCTTTCCAGCGCACCAGTACACCCACCGCCATGACCACCATCAGCAAGGCCATCAACGGGATAAACAGCGCATTGAAGTACGGCGGGCCGACCGACATTTTCGCCCCGCTCACCGCGTCGACAATCAGCGGGTACAAGGTGCCGAGCAGAATCATCGACGCGGCCACCACCAGAATCAGGTTGTTGCCCAGCAGTAACGTCTCACGTGACCACAGGTTAAAACCGACATGGCTTTTGACCACGGGCGCACGCAGCGCAAACAACGTCAGCGAGCCGCCCACCACAAACAGCAGGAAGATCAGGATAAACACGCCGCGCTCCGGGTCGGCCGCAAACGCATGCACCGACGTCAGCACCCCGGAACGCACAAGGAATGTCCCGAGCAAGCTCAACGAAAACGCGGCAATGGCCAACAGCACGGTCCAGCTTTTAAACACGCCACGTTTTTCGGTCACCGCCAACGAGTGAATCAGCGCCGTGCCGACCAGCCATGGCATGAAAGAGGCGTTTTCAACCGGGTCCCAGAACCACCAGCCGCCCCAGCCAAGCTCGTAATACGCCCACCACGAACCCAGGGTGATGCCGATCCCCAGAAAGGCCCACGCGACAATCGTCCACGGCCGCGACCAGCGCGCCCATGCGGCGTCCAGTCGACCACCGAGCAAGGCCGCAATGGCAAAGGCAAAGGCCACCGAAAAACCGACATACCCCATGTACAGCATCGGCGGGTGCACGATCAGACCGATGTCTTGCAGCAGCGGGTTAAGGTCGTTGCCATTGGCAGGCATTTGCGGCAGCAGGCGTGCGAACGGGTTGGAGGTGAGGATCAGAAACAGCAAAAAGCCGACGCTGATCATGCCCATGATCGACAGCACGCGGGCCAGCATCACTTGCGGTAACTGGCGCGAAAACACCGACACGGCGAATGTCCAGCCGCTCAGAATCAGCGCCCAGAGCAACAGCGAACCTTCGTGGGCGCCCCACACGGCGCTGAATTTGTAGTACCACGGCAAGGCGCTGTTGGAGTTGCTGGCCACGTAGCGGACCGAAAAATCGTCCGCCATAAAGGCGTAGGTCAGGCAACCGAAGGCAAACAGCATAAAGGCAAATTGCCCCCAGGCCGCCGGCTGGGCCAGGCCCATCCACAGCTTGTCGCCACGCCAGGCGCCGAGCAGCGGGACGATGGCCTGCACGATGGCAAAGCACAGCGCCAGAATCATGGCCAGGTGGCCCAATTCAGGAATAAACAGTCCAGACATCATCACTTAACCTCGTTAGCCGGTGCCGGGGCGGATTGGCCGCTCTCCTTCAGCGCCTTGGTCACCTCGGGCGGCATGTACTTCTCGTCATGCTTGGCCAGCACTTCGTCGGCCACCACCACACCCTGGGCGTTGAGCTTGCCCAACGCAACGATGCCCTGCCCTTCGCGGAACAGGTCCGGCAAGATGCCACGGTATTGAATGGTCACGCCCTTGTTGAAGTCGGTGACCACAAATTCGACGTCCAGCGAGTCGCCAGAGCGTTTCAGCGAACCGGTTTCAACCATGCCGCCCGCGCGGATCCGCGTGTCCAATGGCGCTTCGCCATTGGCGATCTGGGTCGGCGTGTAGAACAGGTTGATGTTTTGCTGCAGCGCGCTCAGGGCCAGGGCAACGGCCGCGCCGATGCCTACCAGAATCGCCAAAATGATGATCAAACGTTTTTTGCGCTGCGGATTCACTTCGAATTCTCCCGGCGCAAACGACGCGCCTCTTGTTGCAGATAACGCCGACGCGCCGTCAGCGGCAGCGCCACGTTAAGCGCCAGCACCGCCATGCAAATGCCATAGGCCGACCACACATAAAGGCCATGCTGGCCCATGGCGACAAAGTCGCTGAAAGAAGCAAAACTCATCGCGTACCCTCCAGCGCTTGTAACACTTCAGCCTTGGCCCAACTGCTGCGCGCTTCGCGCTTGAGCACTTCGAGGCGCATGCGCAGCAACAGCACCGCGCCAAAAAAACAATAAAAACCCAGCACGGTGAGCAGCAACGGCAGCCACATTTCCACCGGCATCGCCGGTTTTTCAGTGAGGGTAAAGGTGGCGCCCTGGTGCAGGGTGTTCCACCACTCCACCGAGTATTTGATGATCGGGATGTTGATCACGCCCACAATCGCCAGCACCGCGCAGGCCTTGGCCGCGCTGTCGCGATTGGTAATGGCGTTGCCCAGGGCAATCAGGCCGAAGTACAGAAACAGCAGAATCAGCATCGAGGTCAGACGCGCATCCCAGACCCACCACGAGCCCCAGGTCGGTTTGCCCCAGATGGCCCCGGTCACCAGCGCCACGGCAGTCATCCACGCGCCGATGGGGGCGGCGCATTGCAGCGCGACGTCAGCGATTTTCATCTTCCAGACCAGCCCCACCACCCCGCACACCGCCAGCATCACGTAGCAGGACTGCGCCAGCATGGCAGCCGGAACATGGATGTAAATGATCCTGAAACTATTACCCTGCTGGTAGTCCGGTGGCGCAAAAGCCAGGCCCCAGATCACGCCGACGACCATCAGCAGCACGGCGGCAATGCTCAGCCAGGGCAGTAAACGTCCACTGATGGCATAGAACCATTTGGGTGAGCCGAGTTTGTGAAACCAAGTCCAGTTCATCACGCTGTTTCCATCACGGTGCTTTGACGCGGCCTGTGCACGGCCTCATCAACGCGCGGGTCTTTACTGGCCTTTGCAGGGCCAGACCTCATTATTTATTCGCCGACACTGATCTTCAGGCCGGCCGCTATTGCAAAAGGTGTAAGGGTGACGGCCAGCACGGTCAGGCTGGCAAGCCAGAGCAGATAACCGGTCGCAGGCATGCCTTGCAAAGCTGCTTGCAAAGCCCCGCTGCCCAGAATCAGCACCGGGATATACAAGGGCAAAATCAGCAACGCCAGCAGCAAGCCGCCGCGTTTAAGCCCCACGGTCAGCGCGGCGCCCACCGCGCCGAGCAAGCTCAGCACGGGCGTTCCGAGCAACAACGACAACAACAGCACCGGCAAACAGGCCACCGGCAATCCCAGCATCAGCGCCAGCAACGGTGACAAAATCACCAGTGCCAGCCCGGAAAACGCCCAGTGTGCCAGCACCTTGGCCAACACCAGTAGCGCCAGAGGGTGCGGCGAAAGGACCCACTGTTCCAGTGAACCGTCTTCAAAATCACTGCGAAACAGCCCGTCCAGCGAGAGTAAAACCGATAATAGCGCTGCCACCCAGAGCAGTCCGGGAGACAAGGTTTGCAACAATTGAGACTCCGGGCCAACCGCCAGCGGGAACATCGCGATCACAATTGCGAAGAACACCAGCGGGTTGGCCAACTCGGCCGGGCGCCGAAAAAGCAAACGCGCTTCACGAGCCAATAACGATGCAAACACACTCATACGGCGTACTGCCCCAGATCGATGTCGCGATAACCGGCAGGTGTGCGGGTCAAGGTATGGTGCGTGGTCAACACCACCATGCCGCCCCGCTCACAGTGGCTGGCCAAATGTTCTTCTAGGGCCGCAACACCCTGTTTGTCGAGCGCGGTAAATGGCTCGTCGAGAATCCACAGCGCCGGGCTGTCCAGATGCAACCGGGCCAAAGCAACGCGCCGCTGCTGCCCGGCCGACAAGGTGTGGCACGGCACGTCTTCAAACCCCTGCAAACCCACGGCGGCCAATGCTGCCCAAATCGCCTCACGGCTCGCCGGACGATGCAGGGCGCACAGCCAATGCAGATTTTCTTCGGCGCTCAGCAAATCTTTGATCCCGGCTGCATGGCCGATCCACAGCAGGTTGCTGGCCAGTTCTGCACGCTGCTCGCTCAACCGTTGCCCGCTCAGCCGAATCTCGCCCTCGGTCGGCTGCATCAGGCCCGCCAACAAACGCAACAGGCTGGTCTTGCCGCTGCCGTTGGGGCCGCTGATCTGTAGCATGTCGCAGGGGCTGAGTCGCAATTCGAGATTTTCAAATAACAGGCGCCCGTCACGCTCACAGGTCAGCGATACGGTTTCTAAAAGAGGGCTGGTCACGTCGTTGAGGCCTTCACGGTTCAAGTCGGCCCGGGCGTGGCCGTTAAAGTGATGCAGGATAGATACATTTGCGGCCTGTTTAAGAGAGCTGGATCAAAGAATTGTGTTGTTTTTAGGCACCTTAAACGATGGGGCAGCATTATACATGCCATGTCCTACTCTAAAGAGGGCATATTCATAAGGTTGTAACAATGAAAAGCGACATGAATATTCCACCCATCCCACCTGCTGCGTCCAATCCCGTACGCCCTGGTGCAGCAGGCGGTGAAGTGCTCAAGTTGCTGCAACCGCTCGAGGGTTTGATCAGTCCGGGGCAAAGCGCCCAGGCGCAGGTGCTGTCGCTTAAACAGGGCGATGCGGTGTTTCAACTGCTGCTCAAACTGACCCTGGACAGCGGCCGCCAAACCAACGTGCAGGTCAGCAGCAACCAGCCGTTGCCTCTGGGCACGCTGCTGTCGGTGACACAACCTTCGCCCGCCAGCCTGGCGGTCAGCCTGCAACAAGCCCTGAGCAGCAATGCCAGCGCCCTCACCCGCCTTGATCCGCAGCAACTGCCGGTGGGCACGTTAGTACAAGGCAAAGTGCTGAGCACCCAGGTGTTGGCGCAAGCCGCCGGGCAACCGGCCGTGTATCGCTCACTGGTGACCTTGCTTAACAGCGCCTTGAGCGGTAGCACCCTGACCGTCGACAGCCCGCGACCTTTGCGCGTCGACAGCTTGCTGACCGCGCAAGTGCAAGGCAGCCAGAGCCTGAACTTCGTGCCCCTGAGCGGCCGGCAAGACCAACTGGCAATTACCCAGCAACTGGCCGCCCAGCAAAGCCGTCAGGGTTCGCTCGACGGCCTGTTGAACGCCTTGCAGAAACTGCCACCCAGCGAGAGCATGCCCGACGCTTTGCGCGCCTCTATCGACAAGTTGCTGAGCGGCTTGCCTACACCACAACAACTGAGCAACCCCGCCACACTCAGTAATGCCCTGCTCAACAGCGGCGCGTTTCTCGAAGCCAAGCTGCTCGGTGGGCAGTTACAGAACCTCGCCCCCGACATGAAAGCCACCTTGTTGCGGCTGATTGCACAAATAGTGCCCGGCGTGCCGGCCAACCCCACTTTCAACCCCGGTGTCGCCGCCAGCACCCAGGCGCAAGCCCTGCCGACGTTTGTGCGCAATGCGCTGGGCATGCTTGGGCAAGTCAGCGCCAAACCGCAGCCAGGCGGTTTTCCACTGCCGCCGCGCCTGCTGCAACGGGGCGAAGGCGAAGACAGCCTGGAAAACCTGCTCAAGCTCGCCGCCGCAGCCATTTCGCGCCTGCAAAGCCATCAATTGTCGAGCCTGGAACAAAGCGGGCGCACCGCCGACGGTAGCCTGCTGACCACCTGGCAACTGGAAATCCCCCTGCGCAACGCCCACGACATCGTGCCGTTGCAGGTCAAGTTCCAGCGTGAAGATCCGCCCGAACAAGGGCCTGAAGACAAACGCGAACAACGCGAAAGCAAAGATCAACTGTGGCGCGTCGAACTGGCCTTTGACCTCGCGCCGCTGGGCCCGCTGCATGTGCAGGCACAATTGCTGCGCGGCAACCTGTCGGGCCAGTTATGGGCGCAACACAGCGCCACCGCTGAACTGATCGCCAGCCAACTGGGCGTGCTGCGCCAGCGTCTGAAGGATGCGGGGCTGAGCGTGACCGATCTCGATTGCCATCAGGGCATCCCACCCGCCCATGGCCATACTCCCCTTGAACAACGCTGGGTCGACGAAACCGCATGAGCACACCCCCCGAACCGCGTCAGGCGATTGCCCTCAAGTACGACGGCAAACAGGCGCCCACCCTGACCGCCAAAGGCGACGACGCACTGGCCGAAGCCATCCTCGCACTGGCCCGCGAGTACGAAGTGCCTATTTATGAGAACGCTGAGCTGGTCAGATTATTGGCGCGCATGGAGCTGGGCGACAGCATCCCACAGGAGCTGTACCGAACCCTGGCTGAAATCATTGCCTTTGCCTGGCAGCTAAAAGGCAAATACCCACAGGGATTTGAGCCGGATGCAGGGCCGGTGGAGCGCGACATCACGCCACCGTAAGCCCACCGTTCAGTGCACTGTCGACGTGCTGCGCTGCGTCCAGCAGTTGGCTGTCGCTGCGAAAATCCCCCACCACTTGCAGGCCGACGGGCAGTTCACCCGGCGCTCTGGGCAGCGGGAGGTTGATCTGCGGCAAGCCAAATGCCATCCAGAACTTGCAGAAGTCAGACGGCCCTGTGGCCTCCAGCCCCAAGGGCGCGACCATGCCGCAGCTGGCCCCGAGCATGGCGTCATAGGGGGCGAACAGCGCTTTGAGGACCGGGGCCAGCGCGGTCAGGCGGGCCTTGGCGGCGGTTTCCTGCTGCCACGTGGTCTGTTGGGCCCGCTCGATCATGGCCACCACCTGCGGGCTGAGTAACTCGGGGCTGGCGTGCCATTCTTTGGCCAGCGAGCGGGCACCCTCGCAATCGTTGATCAACAGATGGTCGTCAAACACCCCGGCAAAAGCCTCCGGCAACTCGACCTGCGTCACTATGTGCCCCGCCGCGCGGAGCACGTCGAGTGACGCCAGCAACGCGTCGGCCACCGGCTGATCAATGTCGCCCCAGCGTGACGTGCGGCAAAATCCAAACGCTCTGCGCCCACTCGCCCGCGGGCTGCTGGTCAGCCCCGGAATCAGCACCTGCGCGACCAAAGCCAGGTCCCCCACCGAGCGCCCATACCAACCCAGCGTGTCAAAGCTCGGCGCCAGCGGCTTGATCCCCTCCAGAGAAACCAGCCCCCAGGACGGTTTGAACGCATATAAGCCACAGTAGGATGCAGGCTTGAGCAACGAACCCGCGGTCTGCGTGCCCAGCGCCAGAGGAAAAAACCCGGCAGCCATGCCCGCAGCAGAACCGGCGCTGGAACTGCCGGGTGTTCTGTTCAGGTCATGGGGGTTACGCGTTGGCCCGGTCTGCATATAAGCAAACTCGGTGGTGTGGGTCTTGCCCATGATCAGCGCGCCCGCCTGGCGCAGCAGCGTCACCACATGGGCATCGCGCGAGGGTTGGTTGCCTTGATAGATCGGAGAGTAAAAACACGTGGGATGGTCGCGGGTATCAATGATGTCCTTGACGCCCACCGGCACACCCGCGAGCAAACCGTTGAGTGCAGGCTCTTTCAGCTGCGCCACTTGCGTGCGCAGCGCGGCGGGGTCCAGCGAAACAAAGGCCTGGATGTCAGCTTCGCGCGCATCGGTGTGCGCCAAAAAATGCTCAGCGACTTCGCTGGGGCTGATACGCGCAGTGCGCACCTGCTCGGCAATCATCCCGGCATCGGCGGTGTCTAGAAGGCTCATGGTGGTACTCACCTCTTGGCTTTATGGGTGTTAAACGGCGTATACCGACGCCCAATCGGTGAATCCTTTGATCTCAATGGGATTGCCCGACGGATCAAGGAAAAACATCGTCGCCTGTTCACCCGGTGTTCCCACAAAGCGCCGGGTAGGCACCATCACAAAGTCGACGCGGCGATCCTCCAGCCGCGCTTTCAACGCCAGCCAGTCCGGCATTTCCAGCACCACCCCAAAATGCGGCATGGGCACCCAATGCTCGCCCACTTTGCCGGTGTTAGTGACGGCAAACGGCTCGCCCAGATGCAATGACAATTGATGGCCGAAAAAGCTGATGTCCAGCCAGGTCTCAGTGCTGCGCCCCTCGATGCAGCCCAAAACCCCGCAATAGAACCCACGCGCAGCGGCCAAATCGTGAACGTGGTAAGCGAAATGAAATAGCGATTTCACAGCAAGCTCCTTGACCGGATGCGGCCACATGATCGGGGCAGAAAGCATGCCGCGCCACGCTCAAAAGAGATAACCTGTTATTTTTTCCCAGAACGAAATTAATTCTTATGGATACGCGCTACCTGAAAAGCCTGATCGCAGTGGTCGAGTGCGGGTCCATTGCCAAGGCTGCACGCCTTGAAGGATTGACCGCGGCCGCGATCAGCCAGCGCATCGTCGCGCTGGAACGCCAACTGGGGCTGGAGTTGTTGCTGCGCGTCGGGCATGAGGCCAAGCCCAGCGCCGCGTGCCTGGACTTATTGCCCAGAGCGCGGCGCATCACCCATGAAATAGCGCTGCTGGCCGGCGATGCTGACGCTGAGGGGTTGACCGGCCCGCTGCGCATCGGGGCAATTTCAACCGTGCTCACTGGCATCCTGCCAGCCGCCTTGCGCACCTTGACCGGCTCAAGCCCGCAGCTAAAGCCGATCATTGTGCCGGGCACCTCACGTTCGCTGTTTCAGGCGCTGGAAGCCAATGAGCTGGATGCCATCATTGTGGTTGCACCGCCCTTTGATCTGGCCAAGCGGTTTAATGCGCAGTTGCTGCGCCGGGAACCCTTGGTGTTTATCGCCCGTGAAACCTCGACCGAGAGCGTCAACCAGCGCTTGCAAAGCCAGCCCTACATTCAATACGACCCCGACGCCTGGGGCGCCCGGCATGCGTCGCAGTACCTGCAAGACCACGGCTTGCTGCCCACCGCTGTACTGGAACTGGACGCCCTGGAAACCATCGCTCTGCTGACCGCTGAAGGGTTAGGCGTGAGCCTGGTACCCCGTTGGTCCGGCTTTGAACGCTGGGCCAGCGGTTGCGTGGCAGAGCCCGTGGGCGATGAGCGTTACCACCGCGAGATCGTCCTGATCAGCCACGCACACAGCGCCAAACCACGGATGGTTGCAGCGCTGAGCAGCGCGTTGTTGCAGCCGTAAATTACGATCTATACCCCTCCCCTGTAGGAGCGAGCTTGCCTCGCGATCTTTTGATCTTTTAAAAGATCGCAGCCTGCGGCAGCTCCTACAACAAGAGCCCCTTCAATACCGTTTCAAGCTCTACCTGCCCTTTACGCGGCGTGCCGGCGAATTCGATCCAGCCTTCGTTGAAGCCATCGATCATCTGCATGCGCGGCAACGGGTTGCGCATGCCCTGCTCGGTAAACAGCGCCTGCCAGCGATCCCGCGGCACGACCTGCATGCTCACGGGTTTGTCGAGCAAGCGGGCGAAGGTCTCGGCAATCTGGTCAGGGGTAATACGCTGCGCGCCTTCCAGTTCAACAATGCGCTGCCCTTGCCAGGTCTCCTGCAACAACTCGGCAGCCACCCGCCCCACGTCTGCCGTGGCAATCATGGGCACCGGCTTGTCCAGCGGCTGTAGAAAGCTCGGGATCACCCCGCTCTCAATCGCCGGGGCAACATCCCACAAGGCATTTTCCATAAACCAGCCGGGGCGTAGAAACGTCACGGGCAGGGCCAATGACCCCAAGGCCTGTTCAAGCAGTTGCAACTGGTTCAGCAGGTTGGGTTGTGTGGCCTGAGCGCCGATGGTTGACAGGCAAACCACCTTGCCCGGCCGCGCGCATTGCAGGGCCTGGCGAATGTTGTCGACCAACACCCGCGCCTCAGGGAACCCCGGCGAAGGATCGAAGTTAGACGGCAACATGATGAACACACCGTCGACACCGCTAAACGCCTGCGCCATGGCCTGGGCATCGTCGACTTCTGCCAGCGCCACCTCACACCCCAGTTGCGCCCAAGGCAGCCCTTTCTCGGCACTGCGCACCACCGCCCGCACTGGCTGCCCGGCACCAAGCAATGCCCGCGCGACAGCGCCACCCACTTTTCCGGTAATACCTGTGACTGCGTACATATGCCTCTCTCCTCAACTCAAACAACAGCTGTTGTGTTGGCAGAAATTATCCAGCGCAGACACCTGATTCTTCGATAGCATCAGTGTCATTGCATACGTGACAGGTAATCACCAATGAGCTTTGATCCGGGTTTGGCCAGCGGCATGGGCGTGTTGAGCGCGGTGGTCGACAGCGGCAGTTTTGCCAAGGCTGCCGACCGGCTGGACATCACGCCCTCGGGCGTAAGCCGGGCGATTTCGCGGTTGGAAAAACGCTTGGGCATTCGCCTGTTCGATCGCACCACGCGCTCGGTGCAATTGACCGATGAAGGGCGGCGCTTTTATCAGGAAGTCGCCCCGCTGCTGGCCGGGCTTGAAGACGCGGCCAATTCGGCGGCAGACAGCGCGCTGACCGTACGCGGGCGCTTGCGGGTCAATATCGACCCGTATTTCTCAAGGCTGGTACTGGGCCCGGTATTGGGCAAGTTCATGCGCCGCCACCCGCAATTACAACTGGACTTGCACACCAAAGACCAACTGGGCGATCTGGTGGCTGACGGCTTTGATCTGGCCATTCGCTTTGGCCACCCGCAGTCGTCTTCGCTGGTGGCGCGCAAGCTGATGGAGGTACGCGTACTGACCGTCGCCGCACCCGCGTATTTCCAGCGTTACGGGCGCCCTGCCAGGCCGCAGGACCTTGAACACGGCCAGCACGTGTGCATCGACTTTCGCGATACACAAACCGGGCGGCCGTTTGCGTGGGAGTTTCATCGTGACGGGCACATACTCATCGTGCCCACCAATGGCCGGTTGATCATCAATGACGCCAGCACCTTGTACAGCGTGTGCGAGCACGGCCACGCGGTGGCGCAAATGCTCGATCTGGGGCTGGCGCCCGCGCTCAAGGACGGGCGCCTGGTGGACGTGTTCCCGGACTGGCCCGATGAGCGTTTTCCGCTGTACGCGTTCTACCCGTCACGGCATTTACCGGCGGCTAAAGTGCGGGCGTTTCTGGAGTTTGTGCAGGGGTTGTGTTGAGTTCCCGAAAACGGGGCTCAACCCTTGTGCATCTTGCTCATCAACTCGGCCTCGGCCTGGGTCAGGCCGCAGGACTGGGTCAGTTCGTCGACGCTGGCACCCATGCCGACCAGGCGCGCGGCCTGGTCGAAGGACAGGCTGGTGGGGTCGCGCTGTTCAAGGCGCGTGAGTTTTTCTGGCAAGGGGGCCACCACCGAGCGCATTTCGTGCAGCTCTTCGCCCATTTGCACGTTGCCGTTCTGGTAGGTGTCCAGGCGGCGGCTGAGCTCCTTGAGG
>NZ_WIWK01000078.1:0-31093 GCF_009600165.1 Pseudomonas sp. FSL R10-0399 | reverse complement strand
GTTGCAAGGCAGCGACCTGGAACACACCCTGACCCAGCGCCTTGCTGCCCCCGGCGTGACGCGCCGTGACATCCGTGAAGACGGTCTGGTCGGCACCTTGTTTGAGCCCGCAGGCGCAGGTCCGCACCCGGCCGTGATGGTGCTCAATGGTTCTGGCGGCGGGATCAACGAAGCCCGCGCCGCGCTGTATGCCTCGCGCGGCTACAGCGCCTTGGCGCTGGGTTACTTCAAGGCGCCGGGCCTGTCGGATTACATCTCCAATACGCCGCTGGAGTACTTCCAGCAGGGCTTGGCATGGATGCGCCGTGAACTGGCCCCGGCCCATGACTTTGTCACCCTCAGCGGGCAGTCGCGCGGCGGTGAACTGGTGCTGTTGTTGGGCAGCCTGTTCCCGGACGCGGTGAGCGCTGTGATCGGTTACGTGCCCAGTGCGCTGGTGCATGGCGGGCAAGCAGCGGCAGACCCGGCCGTTGGCCGCGATGGCCCGGCCTGGCTGTTAAACGGGCAGCCTTTGGTGCATCTGTGGAACCACAATCGGCATGCCTCATGGGCCGCCCGCGATGCCGGGCAGCGCAATGCCGTGTCGATGAATACCGCGCTGCAAGACGAAGAGGCCGTGGAGCGGGCACGGATCGCCGTTGAGCACATTCGCGGGCCGGTGCTGTTGCTTACCGCAGGCGACGATGCCGCCTGGCCATCCAGCCATTTCGGGCAGATGGTCAGCCAGCGTCTTGCCCGGTTCGAACACCCGTGGCCGGTGGCTCAGCACGATTACCCGCAGGCCGGGCACAGCATTTTGCTGCCGTACATTCCCGCCACCTACAGCGACGACGGCGAACCTTCAGCCAATGCCCGGGCCAATGAGCAATCGTGGCAGGCCGTCAGGGATTTTCTGCATAACGCCGTGGCGGCACGCCGGGCGCAATCCAAGGAGTTGCAATGAACAGTTCTGCCACACCCGATCTGCTGGATCGGTTGTTACTCACGGCCGGTGGCCCGGTGCAACAGTTGCGTCAGGCCAGGGGCAAAGTGGTCAGCGCCACGCAAGGCAGTTATGAGGCGTTGTTCGATGCCGACTTGCCCGGCAACCTCAGCCTGGAAGAGCGCTTGCTGGTGGCCTGGTATGCCTGCCGATTGACCCCGCATGCACCCTTGGCCGCGCATTACCGCGAACCGCTGCACCTGTTGGCAACCGATCCGCAAACCCTGGCGGCTGTCGAGCAGGACGCATTGACCCAACTGCAATCGCCGCGCTTGCAGGCGGTGCTGGGCTTTACCCGCACGCTGGTGCGCAACCCGGTTGAGGGTGACCGCGAGGCGCTCAATGCATTGCTGGCGGCAGGCCTTGAGACTATCGACGTGGTCACGTTGGGGCAGTTGATTGCCTTTATTTCCTACCAAGTGCGCCTGGCGGCGGGCCTTAGTGCACTGCAAGCACTGGAGCCTGCGCAATGAGCGAGTCACTGGATATTCAAGGCTTCACCAACCGCACCTTGGGCTGGAAGGCCTGGCTGCCGACTCTTGATCCGGCGCAAGCCAGCCCCGCGCAGCAGGCGGTGCTGGAAGAGAGTCACCCGCAGGCGAAAGTGTCGCAGTACTACCTGACGCTCATCCACCAGCCTGAGGTATTGCGCCAGCGTTCGTTGGCCTTCAACGCGATCATGTATGCGCCGGGCGGTTTGTCCCGTGCCGAGCGCGAACTGGCCAGCGCCGTGGTGTCGCGAATCAACCAGTGTGTGTTTTGCGCCTCGGTGCATGCCCAACGGTTCGAACAACTGGCCAAGCGCAACGACGCCATCGCCCAAGTGTTTACCGACCCGCACACGGCGGGCACCACGCCACGGGAACAGGCGATTGTGCAGTTCGCCATTGACCTGACCCTGACCCCCGGTGAGTTACCGCCCGAGCGGCTCTTGGCATTGCGCGAACAGGGCCTGAATGACGGTGAAATACTCGACTTGATCCACGCTATCGCCATTTTTGCCTGGGCCAATCGCTTGATGCTCAACCTGGGCGAACCGGTCTGGCCTTGATTGATCATTAGTTAGACCGTTTATTTCTTTCAGGTCTTTAGATATTCCTCGAACGAATATCTATTGCGTCGGTATCGCTGTAGCAGCAGACAGGTTATGTAGTTGCAACAAGTATTTACCTGCAATGGCAGCGTTAAAGGCTGTATTGCTTGGGTAAACAGGCAGTGCAACGGCTATTTCTGCTGCTCGGCCGTCACCTTGCGTGAGCCTCGGGGCGCTCTAAAATCGAACCCAGAATTTCTACATGACTGTCGATTACGGAGTTTCGAACATGATGAACGCCATGCAAATGCCAATGATGCCGATGATGGGCATGCCGATGATGATGGCCACCATGAAGTGCGAAATGACCGACAAGGGCATGAAGTGCACCATGAAGCCAGCTGCGGGCATGGACATGGCGATGTTCAAAAACAACGCCGAGATGATGGCGATGATGATGAACTGCGGCATGCCGATGATGATGCAGTGCGCCAACATGTCGATGATGTGCATGTCTGAAGACGGCATGGCGATGATGAACAGCATGTCGAGCATGAACATGCCGATGATGATGCCAATGGGCATGCCGATGCCGATGATGAAATGCATCATGGAATGCAAAATGGAAGCAGATTGCATGACCTGCATGATGATGCCGATGCCCGGCATGAGCATGGACATGATGAACAACTGCTGCATGTTGATGATGAAAATGATGAACGACTGCGCCATGCCGATGATGATGAGCTGCAATGGCATGCCAATGATGTGCTGCACCTGCTAACCCACTAAACCCTGTAGTCGCTGACGAGGCTGCGATGGGCTGCGCAGCGGCCCGCTTGACGGTTGCAGTCCGTTTGACGGTCCTTCGGCCCGTATCGCAGCCTGCGGCAGCGACTACAGTATTTAATCTAGTCTCTCCGGGTAGGTGATCACCAGAAACGCCACGGCTTCGCTGTCCGCCGGGTTGCGATAGCGGTGGGGCTGGTCGGCATAGAACAGGATCGAGTCCCCGGTCGAGAGTAAATAACGTTCTTCGTTAACGCTGACTTCCACCACACCCTGGGCCACCACCAGGTTCTCCTGAATGCCGGGGCCATGGCCTTCGGACACCTCTTCGCCCAATGGCTTGAGGCGAATCTCGTAAAACTCGGACTGGCGCGCCCTGTCGTAGGGGAACAACGCCCGGCTGGTGAACGCACCACTGGCACTGACCAGTCGCTTGCTCTGTTGCGCCGGCAGCAACTCGACCCCTTCAAACGCGCGGTTTTCCAGAAACGCGGCCACCGAAACTTTCAGCCCCTTGGCAATTTTGCACAGCACCTTGATCGATGGCACGCTGCGCCCGGACTCAATCTGCGCCAGCATCGCCCGACTCACGCCGCTGGCGCGGGCCAGTGCATCCAGTGACAAATAGCGCTTGCTGCGCAGGCGTTGCAGGTTGAGGGCGACGCATTGGCCAATGGCGTCATCGTCGCCGTTATTACAGTCTTTGGCGGGGGGAGGGAGTTCGGGCAGATCAGGAACGGTGTGCAGGTAATTCATCCACGTTACGCCCGGCGGGTATCGCTGGACGAACTCACCGGCGGGGCAAAAAACACGGCGATCCCGGCTCTTGCTGCGTACGCAGTCCACATCAGCTCAGCCGCTGCACGTGCCTGACGGCGTTTTCGGTAAAGGGCGAAATCAATGACATTGGCAGATACGGACATGGTCAGATCCTTGGGCAGTGGCAACTCAATGGACCCACAGTAATCCCTTGTTCTTATTTCTATAAATACTGAATTTTCATTTGTTAATTCTATTTTGGACTTAGCGTGTCCACCCTGTTCAGGCAAAAAAACCTCTGTAGGAGCGAGCTTGCCTCGCGATCTTTTGATTTTTTAAAAGATCGCAAGACAAGATGAGTTTTTACCTAAGCTAATTCTAAAAAGGTATTGGATGGTGATTTTTAAGGTCGTTTAGCTTTAATGAAACGCAGGGCAGTTGCATCGCCCGCGATCTTCATTGATTCACATGGGAGTGAAGCATGCCGCATACAAGGGATATCACCGCCTTGCCAGTCCTCGACTTGTCGCTGCTTGAAGGCACCGTGGCGCAGCGTCAGGGCTTTTTTGAGGAGTTGCGTAACGCGGCACGGGACGTTGGCTTTTTCTATTTGACCGGGCACGGCATCGACAGCGAGTTGTTGAGCCAGGTGCAACAGCATTCACGGCAATTCTTCGCCTTGCCCGACGCCGATAAAGCGGCCGTCGGGATGATCAACTCCTCGCACTTTCGCGGCTACAACCGCGCCGCTTCCGAGATCACCCGTGGCAAGCCCGATCTGCGCGAGCAGTTTGACCTTGGCGCTGAACGGGCGGTGCTGCCCACTGACCCGAACAGCCCGTTCTGGGCACGTCTGCAAGGCCCCAACCAGTGGCCCGAAGCGCTGCCCGAGCTGAAACCCTTGCTGCTGGAATGGCAGCAGGCGATGACCGCCATGTCCTTGCGTTTGTTGCGTGCGTTTGCCCAGGCGCTGTCGCTGCCCGAGCACGCCTTTGATCAGTTGTACGGCGACACACCCAATGAGCACATCAAGTTGATTCGCTATCCGGGCCAGGCGGCAGACGCCAGCAACCAGGGGGTTGGCGCACACAAGGATTCAGGCTTTCTGAGTTTTCTGTTGCAGGACCAGCAGGCGGGTTTGCAAGTCGAGGTTGAAGAGGGCCGCTGGATTGACGCACTGCCGCGGGCCAACACCCTGGTGGTGAACATTGGCGAGTTGCTTGAGCTGGCGACCAACGGCTATCTACGCGCCACCGTGCACCGTGTGGTGTCACCGGCCCAGGGCAGCGAGCGTTTGTCGATCGCGTTCTTCCTGGGTGCCCGACTGGATGCCGTGGTGCCGCTGTATCCATTGCCTGCGGCGCTGTTGCGCGAGGCCCGCGGGCCTGCCAGCGACCCGGACAACCCGTTGTTTCGGGATGTGGGCTGGAACTACCTCAAGGGTCGCCTGCGTTCGCACCCCGATGTCGCCCAACGTTATTACGCCGATGCACTGATTCCCAACGCGCTGAGCGCTTGAGTCCCTCACCCGATCAAGGATTTTGACCATGTTCAAGCAAACAGGATTGACCCTGGCGGTGCTCGGCGGCTTGCTGACGTCTTACGATGCATTGGCACTGGAAACCCTGCGGATAGCGGCAGACCCGGTGCCCCATGCGCAGATTCTGGAGTACGTGCGCAAAATCGACCCGGAACTGAAGATCAAGGTGATCGAACTCACCAGCGGCATCAACGCCAACGAGCTGCTGGCCCACGGTGATGTTGATGCCAACTACACCCAGCACTTGCCGTATTTGAAGTCTCAGGAGCAGGCCCTAGGGCAAAAATTTGCCGTGGCCGCGACCGTGCACATCGAGCCACTGGGCATTTATTCCCAGCGCCATAAAAGCTTCGCCGATGTGCCGGTCAAGGGCACCGTCGCCGTGCCCAATAACGTGACCAACCTCAGCCGTGCCCTGTATCTGCTGCAAGACAACGGCCTGATCAAGCTCAAACCCGGCTTCAACGACCCCGCCGCAGAGCAGGCAACCCCCAAGGACATCGCTGAAAACCCCAAGCAACTGAAAATCCTCGAAGTCGAGTCGGCGCAGATACCACGGGCGCTGGGCGATCTTGATCTGGCGGTGATCAATGGCAACTACGCGCTGGAAGCCGGGCTGGTGCCGGCCAAGGACGCCTTGGGGCTCGAAAAGGTTGAGCACAACCCGTACGCCAATATTCTGGTGACCACGCCCAAGCTGCTGGATGACCCGCGCATCAAGCGCCTGGCCAAGGACCTGACGTCGCCCGAGGTGGCCACGTTCATTACCGATTCCTACACCGGCTCGGTCTTGCCCGTGACCCAGGTGGGTGCCCGGCCATGATCAGCATCGAGCAGTTGAGCAAGACGTACATACCGGGGCAGGCGCCTTCACTGGATCAAGTGTCATTGAGCATTCCGGACGGTGCCATCTACGGGATTCTTGGGCGTAGCGGGGCGGGTAAATCGACGCTGCTGCGCTGTCTCAACCTGCTCGAACGGCCCAGTGCCGGGCGTATTGTGCTGGACGGCGCAGACCTGACAGCGTTGTCAGATCGTGAATTGCGCCTGCAACGGCAACGCATCGGCATGATCTTTCAGGGCTTCAACCTGCTGCACTCGCGTAATGTTTTTGACAACATCGCCGTGCCTCTGGAAATAGCCAAGGTCAGTAAAGCGCAGCGTCAGGCGCGGGTGCTGGAGTTGTTGGAGCTGGTAGGCCTGAGCGACAAGGCACTGGCGTTCCCGTCGCAGTTGTCCGGCGGGCAAAAGCAGCGGGTTGGCATCGCCCGGGCCTTGGCCGCGCGACCTGCCTACCTGCTTTCTGATGAAGCAACCAGTGCCCTCGACCCGGAAACCACAGCCTCGATTCTTGAACTGCTGCGCGACATCAATCGCCAGTTGGGGCTGACCATTGTTCTGATCACCCACGAGCTGGACGTGGTCAAGTCCATTTGTGATCACGCGGCTTCACTGGCCAATGGTCGTCTGGCCGAGGCGGGGCCGATTGCTCAGCTGTTGGCCAACCCGGACTCTGCACTCGGTCGCTCCTTGTTACCGGGCTACAGCACCGCGCTGGGCAGTGACGCGCAGGTACTGGAACTGAGCTTTTTCGACTCGCTGCTGGCCACGCCAGTGCTCAGCGAATTGACTCGCCAGCACGGTGTCGCAGTGGACTTGCTGGCCCAAGGGGTTGAGTCGGTTGGCGGGCAAAACGTGGGCCGTTTGCGTGTGGCCTTGCGTCAGCCAGGCAGCGAACTGAAGTTGACCCAGGTCGTGGACTTTCTTAAACAGCGCGGCGTCAGGGTAGAACGCACATGAACCGAACCATCGATTGGAACGAGATTCTGCAACTGGTGTTCAATGCCACCGGAGAAACCCTGTACATGGTGCTGTTGGCGGGGCTGTTTACCCTGCTGATCGGCCTGCCTTTGGGGGTATTGCTGTTTATCAGTCGCAGTGGCGGCATTTATCCGATGCCGCAATTGCATAAAAGCCTGGGCGGGCTGGTCAACCTCGGGCGTTCATTGCCGTTCGTGGTCATGCTCATCGCCTTGATCCCGCTGACCCGTCTTATTGTCGGTACCACGTTGGGCAGCACGGCGGCGGTGGTGCCCATCACCATTGGCGCGTTCCCGTTCTTTGCGCGAATTGTCGAAAACGCCCTGGACGAAGTCGACAAGGGCCGCATCGAAGCGATCCTCGCCATGGGCGGTGATCTGCGTGACGTGATCTTCAAAGTACTGCTGCCCGAAGCCTTGCCGGCGTTAGTGGCGGGCGTGACCTTGACCCTGGTCATGCTGATTGGTTTTTCATCCATGGCCGGGGTTATTGGCGGCGGAGGGCTGGGTGATTTGGCCATTCGCTACGGCTATCAACGCTTCAACAACCAGGTGATGGTGGTCACCGTCATCGTGCTGGTGGTTCTGGTGCAGAGCGTGCAAAGCCTGGGCGACCGGATGGTGCGTTCGTTGGCACATCGGCGTTGACGTGTGGTGCTTGGCGAATGCAGGTATTCACCCTTCACGGGTGAAGTCAGCATTGTTCTGATAATCGATACCTGTGCAGGTATGATCGGCCCGGTACATGCGGCTGTTCGTTAACCTGACCAGATGGATCGAATCGTGATTGAGCGTCGTCAATTCAGTGCAGGCCTTAAAGGCAAGAACCTGCGCTATCTAACCGAAAACCCGGGGCTGGACCGGCCAACGGTGCGCGTGGGTTTTGTCCTGCTTGAGCACTTTTCTTTGCCTGCGTTTACCCAGGCGCTGGATGCGCTGATCACCGCCAACTTGTTGCGCCCAGGGTTGTTTGCCACCCAGACTTTCGGTCTGGTGCAAGGCGAGGTGGTCAGTGACCTGGGGCTGGTGATCCGGCCCGATTCGCAGCTTGATGTGTCGCAGCTCAACGCGCTTGATGTGCTGGTGGTGTGTGGCGGCTACCGCACTGAACTGAACAGCGATGAGGCGTTTACCCACGTGCTTAAAACCGCTGCGCAACAGGGCATTACCCTGGCCGGGTTGTGGAATGGCGCCTGGTTTCTTGGCAGTGCGGGGTTGCTGGAGGGGTATCGATGTGCGATTCACCCTGAGCATCGCCCGGCGTTGGCCGAAGTGTCCAAGACGGCACATGTGACCAGCGAGCCTTTTGTAATTGACCGCGACCGGCTCACGGCGTCCAGCCCCTCAGGGGCGATTCAGATGGCCCTTGCTTGGATCAAAAGCTTGCATGACAAAGCGCTGGTCGAAGGGGTCGAGGACATTCTGGCGTTTGAAGAGTCGCGTTATCGACGTATCAAACCCACCGAAAAAATCAGCGTCAGCGCGCCCTTGCGTGAAGTGTTGAAACTGATGGATGCCAACCTTGAAGAACCGCTGGAACTGGAACAGTTGGCGGTGTACGCGGGGCGCTCGCGTCGCCAGCTTGAGCGGTTGTTCAAGGAACAGCTGGGCACCACGCCACAGCGTTATTACATGGAGCTGCGCATTACCGAAGCGCGCCGCTTGTTGCAACACACCGAACTGTCCCAGGTTGATGTGCTGGTGGCGTGCGGATTTGTCTCGCCCAGTCATTTCAGCAAATGCTACAGCGCCTACTTTGGCTATCGGCCGTCCAAGGAAAAACGCCTGGTTAAATAGCGGCTGGGCGATGAATTAAAGACCGCGAGCACGCTCGCTCCAGGTTTTCGCGGGCATGCATTAGCGGTTCAGGATGGCTGTGCTATACACAGTGGTCAGAAATTTAGAACTTGCAGTCAGGAAGACGAAAGCGATGACACTGAGGCTAGTTGCGGCTAAGCAGATGTTCAGAATGATGTGCATTGCCTGGCCTTTAATGGGCGTTTACACGACGGCAAATGCCGACGATTCTCAGGGCAAATCCAGGGCTGATAAAGATGAATGGCTGGTATTGGTCAGCCCTTTTGTCTGGGCCCCGGCCATGAATGGTCAGGTCGCGTTGGGCGGGGTTGATGCCAAGGCGGATGTTGGCTTTCGCGAGATTTTCAATAATCTCAACCGGGTCTTTATGGGCAACCTGGAAGTCACCAACCGCAAACTGGGCTTTTACCTGGACGGGGTCTACGCAAAGACCAGCCAGTCTGAACGTGCCTACGGCCAGAAAATCGGCCTGGACATCACTCAGAGCACCCTGGCCGGGGGCGTGTATTACCGGGTGTATGAATACGCTTTAGGCGGCAACAATGTGTTTGGCGAGCCACGTAGCTGGCGGGTTGAGCCCACGGCGGGGCTGCGCTGGACCAAGCTGTCGACCAAGGTCGAGATCGACCCGGTGGGCTACAGCACCAAGAAAAAAACCGAGTGGACCGACCCGTTTGTAGGGCTGCGCATGCAGGCTGACCTGACCGATCGCTGGACGCTGTCTGGCGCGGCGGACACCGGCGGGTTTGATACTTCATCGAAAAAGACCTACAACGCCCAGGCTTACCTCGGCTATCGCCTGTACCTGTTCGAAAACCCGACGATTGTGCGGGTCGGTTATCGGGTGCTGGCGCAGGAATACAAAAGCCGGGATTTTACCGGCAACACCTTTAAATACGATGTGACTCAGCGCGGCCCGGTGTTGGGCTTGTCCATGCGTTTCTAATCTGTTTTTGCAAGGATCAACGGAATGAAAAAGCCTGTTCTCAAAGCGCTGGTACTGGCGGTATCAGGGTTTGTTTTATCTCTGCCATTGGCTCAGGCGTGCACCCGGCTGGTGTACCTGGGCGACGATCACAGCGTGATCACGGCCCGTTCCATGGACTGGAAAACCGACGTTGCGACCAACCTGTGGGTGTTTCCCAAGGGCATGCAACGTACGGGTGAAGTCGGGCCTTCGTCCGTCAAGTGGACCTCCAAGTACGGCAGCCTGATTGCCAGCGGTTACGACATTTCCACCACTGACGGCGTCAACGAAGCCGGCCTCGCGGCCAACGTCTTGTGGCTGGTGGAGTCGGAGTATCCGCCGTTCAACAAGGACAAACCCGGCTTGAGCATTGCCGCTTGGGCGCAATACGTTCTGGACAACTTCAGCACCGTAGCCGAGGCCGTTGAAGTGCTCAAAACCGAGCCATTCAATGTGGTGACTGCGCAAGTGCCGGGCGAAAGCCGACTGGCCACGCTGCACCTGTCGATGTCTGATGCCTCGGGCGACAGTGCGATCATTGAATACATCGACGGCAAGCAAGTGATTCATCACAGCCGCAAGTATCAGGTGATGACCAACTCCCCGGCATTCGAGGCCCAGTTGGCGATGAACGCTTACTGGCAGGCGATTGGCGGCACGGTCATGTTGCCCGGCACCAACCGGTCTGCGGACCGTTTTGCGCGTGCGTCGTTTTACGTGAACGCGGTGCCCAAGGATCAAGATGCGCGTTTGTCATTGGCCAGCGTGTTTAGCGTGATCCGCAACGTGTCGGTGCCTTACGGCATCACCACCCCCGGCGAGCCGAATATCTCCTCGACCCGTTGGCGCTCGGTTATCGACCACAAGCAGGGGCTGTACTTTTTTGAGTCGGCCGTCACCCCGAATACATTCTGGGTGGACCTGAAAAAACTGGATCTGTCCCAAGCCACAGGCAAGGTCAAAAAGCTCGATCTGGGGCCGAATCAGAGCAACATCTTCTCTGGCGAAGTGTCGGACCGCTTTGAAGTGGCAGCGCCGTTCAAGTTTGAGGGCGCTTGATACAGGCTGTTTCTGCGAGGCCTGTCATTCACATTCACCGATCAGCAATTGCCCGAATGCGCAGGCCGCCGGGGTTTTGGTGGTGGTGCTCCAGATAAGCCGGAAGTCCGCTTCGGGCAACGCTGGCAGGCCGTAGTGGCCGTCAATCACGCGCATGCCGGGTTCCAGATCACCCAAGGGCAAAGCGGTCACGGCCAGCCCGGCCAGTACCGCTGCGCGCAAGCCTTGCTGGCTGGGTGAGGTGAACGCCACCCGCCATTGCACGCTGGAGCCTTGCAGCGCGTCGATGGCCACTTGCCGATGTACACAAGGCATGGGGGCAAAGGCCAGCGGTAGCGGGTTCTCCCCTGAGAACTCGAAGTCGTGCGCAGCCGCCCAGACAAAGTGAGTTTCACGCAAAACCGTGCCCCCCGGCGGGCTGCCCGGCAGTGCCAGCACCACGGCCAGATCGAGCTTGTCGGTGTCGACCTGCGCGCGCAGGTCAAGGTAAGGGCAGACCGTGACGTCCAGGCGCACGGCCGGGAATTGCCGGGTGAAGCGCGTCAGCAACGGCGGCAAACCGTCACCGATAAAGTTCTCGGGCAGGCCAAAGCGCACGGCACCTGACACCGATGAGGTGGCAAAACGGCGGATCAACGCGTCCTGTGCCTTGAGGATGCATTCGGCGTGGCGCAGAAAATCCTCGCCATCTTCGGTCAGCGTCAAACTGCGCGTGGTGCGGCTCAGCAGTTTGGTGGCGGCCTGTTCTTCGAGACGCCGGATCTGATGGCTTATGGCCGATTGGCTGATGTGCATCCGCTCTGCGGCACGGGTGAAGCTGCCGGTTTCTTTGATTGCAATAAAGGCGCGCAACAGCGCCGGGTCGAAATCCATTTGGCCCACTCATGATGAAAGTTAATAAAACCTACGAAATTAAATCATTTTTGTCATTTTTTAATTGCTCGCAGAATGCGCGCGGTCGCCTGAAGACACCTCGGGTGATGCTGGCAGCAATACCTTATGGAGCCTTTGCCAGTACCCATCCCTTTGATCTGGAAGATCGCCATGCTGTTCTCCCCCGCACAAAAAGATGCTTTTACCCTGGCTGCCGTGTGCATTGCAGCCCTGATGTTTGGCCTCGAAATATCCAGCGTACCGGCCATCCTGCCTACCCTTGAGGCAGAGCTGCACAGTAACTTCAGCGATTTGCAGTGGATCATGAATGCCTACACCATCGCCTGCACCATGGTGCTGATGGCCATCGGCACACTGGCGGATCGTTACGGGCGCAAACGCGTGTTTATGATCAGCCTGGTGCTGTTCGGCATCACCTCGTTGAGCTGCGGCCTGGCACCCGACAATGATGTGCTGATTGCCAGCCGTTTTCTGCAAGGCATGGCGGCAGGGGCGATGTTGATCTGCCAGGTGGCGGTGCTCTCCCACAGGTTTCAGTCAGCGGCTGCACGGGGGAAAGCCTTCAGCGCCTGGGGCATTGTCTTCGGCATTGGCCTGGGCTTTGGTCCGATCATTGGCGCGGGCATTGTCGCCGTGTCGAGTTGGGAATGGGTGTTTCTGGTGCATGCGCCGATTGCCGTGCTGGCGCTGCTGCTGGTGATCGCCGGGGTCGACGAGTCCAAAGACCCGCAACGTCGGCGTCTGGATGTGCTGGGCATTACGTCGCTGTCATTGGCGGTTCTGGGGCTTTCGTGGTTTTTGACTCAAGGTGCGGTCACCGGATTTGGCACCCGCGAGGCCCTGTTCAGCTTGCTCGCGGCGGTGCTGAGTTTTGCGGTGTTTGTAGGGTCGCAGCGCCGTGGCAGCGATGCGATGTTCGACTTTTCGGTCCTGCGTATTCGGCGTTTTTCGGGCGCGCTGATTGGCGCTGCGGCGATGAACTTCAGTTTTTGGCCTTTTATGATCTACCTGCCGTTGTACTTTCAAAACAGCCTGGGCTACAGCAGTGTGGGTACCGGCTTGGCCCTGCTGGCGTATACCTTGCCGACGTTGGTGGTGCCGCCATTTGGCGAACGTCTGGCGCTGCGCTACCGCGCCGAAAGGGTTATTCCCGTGGGTTTGTTCACCATCGGCCTGGGCTTTTTGTTAATGAAATGGGGCAGCAGCGTCGAGCAGGCCAGTTGGCTGACCATGCTGGCCGGTTGCGTACTGGCCGGGACCGGACTTGGCCTGACCAACACCCCGGTGACCAATACCACCACCGGTTCTGTACCCAGCGAGCGCTCAGGCATGGCCTCGGGCATCGACATCAGCGCGCGCATGATCAGCCTCGCGGTGAACATCGCGTTGATGGGTTTTATCCTCGTGCAAGGCACGCTGTCTTCGTTGCGTGGCAGCGTGACCGGCCTGGTCGATGAGGAGCAATTACGCGTGCTGGCGCAGACCATTTCAGCGGGTAGCGTCAATGGCGCAGGGCAGGGCGCGGCATTGGCCCACGGCTTCGGCTGGGTGATGCTGTATGGCGCGATGGCGGCATGGTTGTTGATGGCGGCCAGTTTGTGGGTATTTCGAGACCGTACTGTAGTCGCTGCCCAAGCTTGAGGCTGCGATGGGGAGCGAAGCGCCCCCAAATGGCGGTCCTGCGGCCCGTATCGCAGCCTTCGTGCCTCGTCAGCGACTACAGGGAATTGCGGCGCGTGGGCATGGCTGTACTTGTAGTCGCTGCCGAAGTATGAGGCTGCGATGGGGAGCGAAGCGCCCCCAAGCGGCGGTCCTGCGGCCCGCATCGCAGCCTTCGTACCTCGTCAGCGACTACAGAGAATTGCGGCGCGTGGGCATGGCTGTACTTGTAGTCGCTGTCGAAGCATGAGGCTGCGATGGGGAGCGAAGCGCCCCCAGACGGCGGTCCTGCGGCCCGCATCGCAGCCTTCGTGCCTCGTCAGCGACTACAGGGAAGTGTGGCGCGTGGGCATGGCTGTACTTGTAGTCGCTGCCGAAGTATGAGGCTGCGATGGGGAGCGAAGCGCCCCCAAGCGGCGGTCCTGCGGCCCGCATCGCAGCCTTCGTACCTTGTCAGCGACTACAGAGAACTGCGGCGCGTGGGCATGGCTGTACTTGTAGTCGCTGCCCAAGCTTGAGGATGCGATGGGGAGCGAAGCGCCCCCAAACGGCGGTCCTGCGGCCCGCATCGCAGCCTTCGCGCCTTGTCAGCGACTACAGATAATTGCGGCGCGTGGGCATGGCTGTACTTGTCGTCGCTGCCGAAGTATGAGGCTGCGAAGCGCCCCCAGACGGCGGTCCTGCGGCCCGCATCGCAGCCTTCGTACCTTGTCAGCGACTACAGAGAATTGCGGTGCGTAGGCATGGTTGTCGATGGCGGCCAGTTTGTGGGTGTTTCGCACCGCCAGTGCCCGGCGCTAGAGCAGCGCTTCTTCAATCACCATCCGGTCCAGGTTCTGGTTGAGGCGACGCAGTAAAGCCAGCAGTGTTGCCGCCTCTGCGTCGCTAAAACCTTCCAGGGCGCGGCTGCTGCCCGCATCCAGCGCTTCGCGGGCAGCGGGCAGTTTTGCCAGTGCGGCGCCGGTCAATGAAATCAGTTGACTCCTGCGGTCATCCGGGGCTGGGGTGCGCTGGATCAGGCCTTCACGTTCCATTCTGACCAGGGTCTGCGCCATGGACGGCTGTTCGACCCGGGTCAATTGGGCGAGGCTTTTCTGTGACAGCGCCTCGCCATTGCGCAGCAGGTAGAGCACCGGGACCTGAGCAACATTGAGCCCCAGGCTTTTGAGGCGCCGCTCGCCCAAGCGGGCAAAGCTGCGCGCTGCCATGTTGATCAGCGGGGCCGGTTTGGCGAACAAATCCCAATCTAGTGTGTTCATGTAAATGGCTACTCGAGCGTGCTATATAGGTGCCTATATAAATTGAATGAGGCGCCGTGTCCATGACTCAATTACTTCGCATTGCCATTATTGGCGCCGGTCCTGGCGGTTTGACCCTGGCGCGGATCCTCCAGCAGCACGGTGTGCAGACGACGGTGTTTGAGCGTGAGGCGCATGCCCATGAGCGACCGCAGGGCGGCACGCTCGACCTGCATGTCGGTTCCGGGCAGCACGCCATCGAGTGCGCGGGGTTGTCCGAAGCGTTCATGGGCATTGCCCGTTATGAGGACCAGGGCGATCGCCTGTATGACAAGACCGGGCGTTTGATTTACGCCACGGATGACACCGCAGCGCAGGGCGAGCGCCCGGAAGTTGACCGGACGGCGCTGCGCGAGATGCTCCTGCAATCACTGGCTGGGCCCTCCGTTCAGTGGGGCAAGACCTTGCAGCGCGTGCAGCCCCGTGAGGGCGGTACATGGGAGCTGGTGTTCGAGGGCGAAACGGTCGGGCCTTTTGACTTGGTGGTGGGTGCAGATGGCACGTGGTCACGGGTGCGGCCGTTGCTGTCACGTTATCAGCCGGCCTATACGGGGTTGACGCTGGTTGAGTTTGGCATCGATTCGGCTGACAGCCGCTACCCGGCGTTATCCGCGCTGGTGGGGCCCGGCAAAATGGATGTGCAAGGCGACGGTCGCGGGCTGATTGTGCAGCGCAATGCCCATGCACATTTGCGCGGTTATGCGATGTTTCGGGTGCCGGCAGGCTGGGCCGATGCGACCTTTGCGTTCAGCTCACCGGCAACGGCACGCGCCCGGCTTGAGCAGGAGTTCAGCGGGTGGGCGCCGGTGTTTACTGATTTGATCCGGGCCAGTAACGACCTGCTGGTTGCACGGCCATTGTATGCGCTGCCCGTAGGGCATCATTGGTCCAACCGGAACGGACTCACCCTGATAGGAGATGCAGCGCACGTGATGTCGCCATTTGGTGGGGAAGGGGTGAATGCGGCGATGCTTGATGCGGCCGAGCTTGCGCGCCATTTGGTAAACAGTGATGACTGGCGCGAAGCGGTAAGGGCGGCTGAAACCGCAATGTTTGAGCGGGTGATCGAGCCGGCGACCCACGCTGCAGAGGCAGTGGCCACCGCGTTGTCTCATGTGGGGCTGGAGCTTTCGCTGGAGCACTTTAAACAACGCCTGTAGTCGCTGTCGAAGCATGAGGCTGCGATGGGGAGCGAAGCGCCCCCAGACGGCGGTCCTGCGGCCCGCATCGCAGCCTTCGTACCTCGTCAGCGACTACAGAGAACTGCGTTAGAAATCCCAGCGCGTGGTCACCATGAAGTTGCGCGGTTCGCCGTACACCGCCGAGTTATAGAAGCCGATGTTGGTGAAGTAGTATTTGTCGAACAGGTTGTTGACGTTCACCGTGGCCGAGAGGTTTTTGCTGATCTGATAACGGGTCATCAGGTCAACCACCCAGTAGTCCGGCTGTTCAAACTTCTCGTACTGGCCGTGCGGGGAGTTCCAGATGTTTTGCCACGCGGTGTTCTGCCAGCGTGCGCCGCCACCCACGGTGAATTTGTCCAGCTGGCCTTGCAGTTTGTAGCTGGTGTACACCTTGAACTGGTCCTGCGGTTCGAAGGTGGAAATTTTCTCGCCGTTGTCGTCGCGCACGATCTTGTGGGTGTAGCCACCTTGTACCTGCCAGCCAGGGCTCAATTCGCCCGAGAGTTCAAATTCAAAGCCTTTGGTCCGGGCTTTGGTGCCGGTGAACGCATAGTTGGAAGGGGTCGGCTTGAGGTTGTTGTAGGCATCATCGGGTACTGAACGGTTGCTTTCTTTGATCTCGAAGTAAGCCAGGCTAGCGTTCAGGCGGCCTTCCAGGAACTCGGCCTTGAGCCCCACTTCGTAGTTCTCGCCTTTGTCCGGATCAATCAGGCGATCATTTCGGTCGCGGTTGTAGTTTTCTTGCGGAATGAAAATATCGGTGTAGCTGGCGTACACGGAGTAGGTGTCATTCAGGTCGTAAATGGCCCCGACATAAGGTATGAAGCGCCCGGATTCGCGGTACGACGGCGTGTTGCCGGTCATGTGATAGTCCACCACGCGGCCACCGACCAGCACTTTCAAGTCATCAGTAACGTTGAAGCGGGTGGTCATGTAGGTGCCGGTCTGGCGAATCACGTCATCGGTGTATTGGCCAACAGGCCCCCAGGCCGGTTTTTCGGCGTGGCCGTCCCAGTTGTTGAAGTCCACCAGGTTGGTGCCCTGGTAGATGGGGTTCCAGTAGCCTTGACCCTTCCAGTGGGCCGAGCTGATCGAGCCGCCAAGGACCATTTCATGTTCGCGACCAAACAGCTGGAAGGGGCCGCTCACATACAGGTCGGCCGAGTTGCTGCGCGTGTTGCCAACGTAGCGTTGGGCGTTGATCGGGGTGGTGCCGTCTTCATACGGATAGTCACCCTGGATCGAGCCCATTTGCGCATCGTAGCCATTGAGCTTGTGGTCCAGTTGCAGCTTGGTCACCCAGCCTTCGCCCAAGTCATGCTCAAGCGTGGCGAACACGGTGCGGGTGTATTGCTTCCAGTTGCTCCAGTCAGTGCCGTTGTTGAATGAGCGTTTGACGCTGTTGAGGTCGCCCTTGGAATTGATCAGCGGGTAGCTTCCGGACCAGCTCGACCCCATGGGTTTGTTGTCCTGATAGTCGCCGCCCACGGTCAGTAGTGTGTCGGGCGTCAGGTCAAATTCGAGAATCCCGTAGAACACCGAGGTTTTGCGCGAGTAGTGGTCCTGGTACGAGTTTTTGTCCTGATAGGCCGCGACTGCGCGGCCACGCACGTTACCGGTTTCGGTCAGGGGGCCGCTTACGTCTACTTCGCTGCGGTAGTCGTCCCACGAGCCCGCACCGAGCGTGGCATGGCCTTTGAACTCGGAGGTGGGTTTTTTACGCACCAGGTTGATCACCGCGCCCAACGAACCAGCTCCTGTGAGCAGACCGGTCGAGCCCTTGATCACTTCAATACGGTCGTAAATGGCCGTGTCGCTCAAGGTGTTGCCCGACGAATAGCCGACGTTGGTGGTGGCCGACGGAATGCCGTCGTACTGGAAGTTGCTGATCGAGAACCCGCGTGCGTAGTAGTTGCTGCGGTCGCTGTCATAGGCCGACACGGTGATGCCGGGGGTGTGGCGCATCACGTCGTCGACGTTGTTGAGGCCGAAGTCGTCCATGTGCTGACGGGTGACGACGGTGACCGTTTGCGGTGTTTCACGCGGTGTCAGCACCAAACGTGTGGCGGTGGCGATGGTGCCCGGCGTGTAGGACCCCGAGCCTTCGGTCACGGTCCCCAGCAGGTTGCTGGTGACCGCTGTCGCGCCCAGTTCCAGTGCCGAACCGGTTTGCGGCACCGGCGCCAGCACCACGGCATTTTCGCCACTCGACTGAGCTTCAAGGCCGCTGCCGCTCAGCAACTGAGTCAAGGCCTGGCGGGTGGTCATGGTGCCGTTGACGCCCGGCGAGGTAATGCCTTGGGCCATGTCTGCGGAGTAGGCGATTTGCAGCCCGCTCTGGGTGCTCAGTTGGTCCAGCGCGTTGGCCAGCGGCTGGCGCGCAATCGCGAAACTGTGGGTGTCCAGCGCTGTATTGCTGACGGAGGTGGTTGCGGGCTCGACGGCCTGAACGTTGCTGTATGCGAGGAAAACAGCGAGCGCCAATGCGCTGCGTGCATAGGTGGTGTTGAGGGTAGGAAAGTACATGCGAGCCCCGAGTGAATAGGAAGTATTTGCAATAACAAACACCTTGACGGGTTGAGCTCACGAAAGCCGTAAAACTTTTTGAAATTTTTTTGCGCGGGGCGCGCTTCTACCTGCAATGAAGTGCGTGGGAGCCTGCCATTGTTTAGTCAAAACCGATCCAAGCATCAGGAAAGCAGACTTTTACCCTCAATAGCACCGTGCCACCTTACGACGTTCATTCAGCCCGCAACAGGAGAGCAAGACCCATTCGAGTGATGTGCAATCACCCTTGAACAGTAGGAGATAACAATAATGATCAAAGCTCTGAAATTCGCAGTTCTGGCAACGGGGATCGTCACTGCCAGCCACGGCCTCGCGGCCGACCTCACCATCGTTTCGTTTGGCGGCGCCAACAAGGACGCCCAAGTAAAAGCCTTCTACAAGCCTTGGCAAAAGGCCGATGGCAGCAAAGTGATTTCCGGTGAATACAACGGGGAAATGGCCAAGGTCAAAGCCATGGTCGACACCGGCAGCGTGTCCTGGAATACCGTGGAGGTGGAGTCTGCCGAGCTGGCCCGCGGCTGCGACGAGGGCATGTTCGAAACCCTCGATCCGGCGCAAATCGGCCTCGATCCCAAAGACTTCGTGCCGGGCGCCATCCAGCCGTGCGGCATCGGCTTTCTCGTCTACTCGACGGTACTGGCCTACAACACCAAGAAGCTGAAAGAGGCGCCTACCGGCTGGCAGGACTTCTGGGATGTCGAGAAATTCCCGGGCAAACGTGGCCTGCGCAAGCTGGCCAAATCGACCCTGGAGTTTGCCTTGATCGCTGACGGCGTTGCGCCTGCCGAGGTCTACACCACCTTGGCGACCAAGGCCGGTCAGGACCGTGCCTTTGCCAAACTGGACCAGATTAAACCGCACATTCAATGGTGGGAGGCCGGTGCCCAGCCGCCGCAGTTTTTGGCTGCCGGGGACGTGGTGATGAGTTCCGTCTACAACGGACGGCTCTCGGCCGAGCAAAAGAAAAAGTATGACCTGGACCTGGTCTGGAACGGCGGGCTCTACGAGTTCGATTCCTGGGCCATCCCCAAAGGCGCCAAGCACCAAGACAAGACCCGCGAGTTCATCGCTTTTACGTTAGAGCCTGAGCAGCAGAAAAACTTCGCCGAAAACATCGACTACGGCGCCGCCAACATGCGCGCCATGGACCTGCTCGACAAGGCCCGGATCGCCGAACTGCCCACCGCGCCTGCCAACCTGGCGCAGCAGATCCCGGTAGATGCGCTGTTCTGGGCCGATCACGGCGAGCAACTGGAACAGCGTTTCAACGCCTGGGCCTCGCGCTAACCTGAATGACACCGCCATGGTGGGTGTGCCATGGCGGTTGTCTCAATGAATCACCAGCATGCCACCGGGCAAACGCGTCAGTTGGGTTGAAGTGACCTTATTCAGCGCTTCAACGATTGCCACGGGGTTGTTCAGTTGGTAATTGCCGCTGACACGGTGTTTGGCCGCCGCTTCGTTGAACAACAGGATGGGCTGCGTGTAGTAACGCCCGAGGGTGTTCAGCACCTGCGCCAGCGGCTGGTCTTGAAATGACAGTCGGCCTTGTACCCAGGCCATTTGCCGTTCAGCCCCGTCGCTGTTGAGGTCTTGCAAATGACCGTTTTCGAACTGTTGCCAGTTGCCGGCCTGCAACAGGCTTTGCTCGCCGGCCTTGTCGGTAAAGCGCACCTTGCCTTCACGTACTGCGACGGTAACGTTCTCGCCTTGCAGGGCCACGCTGAATTGGGTGCCGACCACGGTGACGCGGGCGTCGGCGGCGTCGATTTCTAGCGGGCGCGATGGATCATGGGAGGCTTCGATAAAAAACTCACCCCGCAATAAGCGGATGCGCCGGTGATCGGCGTTGATGTCGGTGCTGATGGCGCTGTTACTGCCCAGCACAATCTGCGAGCCATCGCCCAGGGTGAGGTGTCTGACCTCTGCCACGGCGGTCATTTGGTCGGCGCGCAGGTGCATCGGCAGGTCGGACAACCAGGCGCTGGTGAGCATGAGCAGCAGCATCGCTGCTGTGGCAAACGCCCACACCTTGCGCGGCTTGTGGGGCGGGGCGACGGGCAGGTCGAGATCCACGTCAAGGCTGCGCAGCGCCTGCTCGAACGCATGGCTTTGCCACAGGTTTTCCAGGGTCTGGTAGGCGGCGCGGTGTTCGGGGTTTGCCATACGCCATTGTTCAAAGCGTTGACGCAAGGCGGGTTGCCGGGCCATTTCTTCGCGCTGGGCGAACCAGTCGGTTGCCTGACGTTGCACGTGCTCGCTGGGCACAACAGGGGCGGTGGGTGAGTCAGTCATGGGCGGCTTGCTTCTGGATGGCTTTGGCGCAGGCATTAAGCGCAGTACGCAAATCTTTTTCAACCGTACTGATCGAAACATCCAGGCGCTGGGCGATTTCTCCTTTGGACAGGTCCTGTAATCGGCTCAGCACCAGAATCTGTTGCTGGCGCTTGGGCAAGGTCTTGAGGGCAGCCTGAAACTGCTTCAGGGACTGCTGGCCTTGCAGCTGACTGTCCGGGCCGGGGGCGGTGGTAGCGATTTCGGTCAAATGGCGCTCATCGCTGACCTGGCATTCGAAGCGCCTTTTGCTGCGTAAGCTGCGCAGGTGATCGAAGGCCAGGTAGCGGGCAGTCTGATACAAAAAAGGGTGCAGAAACTCCACTGGCCGGGTTTTCAGCGCATTAGCCACTTTTACATAGGTTTCCTGCGCCAGGTCTTCTGCCAGGCTGGCGCAGCCCACCACCCGCGAGAGCATCCGCACCAGCGAAACCCGCTGGTTGATGAAAAGCTCGCTCAGTTTTTGCTGACTGTCCTCTGTACTCATGCTGAACCGCTCCCGCCATTCCCACGCAAATCCAGCGTGCTCGGGGAGCATTCTAATGAGAACCAGTATCATTTCCACATAATTTTTTATCAGTCTGCGAGGGTGGGCCGATCAGCGTTGACAGAACCGTATGCGGTTGCCGAAAGGGTCGTGCACTTCCAACACTTGGCCCCAGTCCTGTTGAACGATTTGCGGGCGCGCATAACCATAGTGTTTAGCTGTTAACTCAGCGTGAAACAGCTCGATATTGTGCATCGGGACAAACAGCGTCGAACCCGGGCTGGCATCGCCATGATGTTCCGACAAATGCAGTTCAAGCCCGTTACGGCTGATGCCCAGGTACAACGGCATGCCAGGTTCAAAGCGATGCTCGAACTCCACGTCAAAGCCCAGAAACTCGAGATAAAACTCCCGCGCCTTGGCCTCGTCAAACATTCGCAAGATGGGAATGGGTTTTTCAAATTCGATTGAAAACATGCTGCCTCCTGTCACCGACATGTCTGGATGCTCGCGCTGCCAAGCCTTGATGCTCAAGAGAGACAAAAGGGCGGGCAGCATCAGCCAGCGCCGAGCATAACCAAGCGGGCGCAAAGGTGAAAGTTGCGTGTTTCGGCTGGGCATTGCTTGCTGGCCCGATACCGGTTGGGCATGATCTTTGGCTCACCTTCAGGAAGGCTGCTTATGACCACCCCCGTTCTGCATTTGATGTGCGGCAAGATCGCTTCGGGCAAATCGACCCTGGCCAAGGCGTTGGTCGAAGAGCATGCGGCGATTTTGATTAGCGAAGATCGCTGGCTGGCGGCGCTTTACCCTGAGGAGATTCGCTCGGTAACCGATTACCTGCGCTGCGCCCGGCGCCTGCGTGACGTGTTACAGCCCTTGGTGATCGACCTGCTGGGTTCCGGTGTCAGCGTGGTGCTGGATTTTCCGGCCAACACCGTCGCTGACCGCCAATGGCTGCGGGCCTTGGCTGATCAGGTACAGGTTGCGCATTGTCTGCATTACCTGGACGTCGATGACGATACCTGCCGCGCCCGATTGCGCGCGCGCAACGCCAAGGGCGAGCATGAGTTTGCCGCCACCGATGCAGAGTTCGACTTGATCACCCGTTACTTCAAGGCCCCGGATGAGCAAGAAGGATTAACCGTCGTTAGACATAACGCCTAACCGCCCTGTAGTCGCTGACGAGGCACGAAGGCTGCGATCGGTCGAGCATCGGCCGTAAAGATCGCGAGACAAGCTCGCTCCTACAATTTGATCGCGTACAACCCGTAGCGAGGGTCAGGCCTCGTCAATATCCAGCGCTTCGCCGGTTGCGTAGTAATGGCCACCGGCAATGTAGTGCAGGCTGCGCCAGGCCGGGTCGGCGGTTTCGA
Organism: Pseudomonas sp. FSL R10-0399; assembly: GCF_009600165.1. Taxonomy (NCBI): domain Bacteria; kingdom Pseudomonadati; phylum Pseudomonadota; class Gammaproteobacteria; order Pseudomonadales; family Pseudomonadaceae; genus Pseudomonas; species Pseudomonas sp. FSL R10-0399. The sequence continues at coordinate 8,526 of NZ_WIWK01000078.1, read as the reverse complement.
AGTGCCAATGGCCGTCGCTGAAGACGCGGGTGTCTGCCCAGGCACCGACCACTTCACCTATAAACAGATCGTAGGCCGTCTGGTTGTGCGGTTCGGGTATCAATTTGCAGGCCAGCCATGCCGAACACCCGAGTACGAACGGCTGGTCATGCCCTTCAATAGCAAACAGTTCTACACCGCTGTCGCTGAGTTTGTTCGGGTCGGTGTTGAGGCTCAAACTGCCGACTTTGCTGGTGAGTTCAATTTGCGCCACGGTCGGCACCTGAATCACGAACAAGCCGCTGTGCTCCACCAGTTCGCGGGTTTTTACGCTCTTGTCCAGCACCACGGTGAGCTTGGGCGGGGCAAAATCCAGCGCACAGGCCCACGAGGCCGCCATGACGTTTTGCACGCCAGCATGGCGCGCCGACACCAGAATGGTCGGCCCGTGGTTGATCAGTCGATAGGCTTTGTCCAGCGGGACGGCGGCAATGTGCTTGTCCATTCTTGCTCCTGAAAAGAGGGCCGGGTAGGGAGCAGATAATGACTGATTTGTGCAAACCCGTCAGCGGGCCGGCGTTGACGGCGCCGCTGCGGGTTACACGTGCACGGTTGCAGGGGTATTACTTTTCCCACTCAGCCTTGGCAATCAGCAAGCCGTGATTGCCCTTATAGGCGGCGCGCTCGGGTTGCTTCCAGCCTTCGAGCAGCGACTCGTCGAGCTTGTAGATTTCTACGCCCAGCGGGCGGCAGACCTTGAGCGGGTCTTCTGCGTCCGGGCCCCACATGGGCAATGACAGGTCGCCGCCAGGGCAGGTCGACAGGGCGCACAGCACGTCAATTTCGGCGAAAAACTCCAGGTAATCACCCTGTTTTGCCGGGCATGCCTTCATAAAGTACATGTCGTCGTGGTTCAGGCCGGTGCACTGGAAGATATTCAGCACGTCATGCACGTCGAACTCGGTCAGGCCGTGGGGCAGGACTGCGCGGGTCAGGTTTGAGTGGCAGTGATGATGAAAGTCTTCGCCAGTGAGCATCTTGTTGACGTAAGGGTCGCAGCGGGTGCCGAGCAAGTCGTGCAGGCGGCCGCCGTGTTCATCAATGCCGTAATCGGCCAGGCTGTCGTCCGTGATGGTCACCAAAGGCCGCAAAAATGGCAGGTTCGACCACAGGCGGTCATAGGTCGTCACGTGCGCGCCCTGCAACTGGCGGGTACGGGCGGCCCACATGTGCTCGCGCGGGTCGTTGGCGTTCCAGATGTTGAAGTCGCCGACTTGCGGGCCTACCGGCGTGGTCACGCGAAACACATGGCCTGCGGGTACTTTCCAGGCACGGCCGGTACGGATCGGCACTTCGAACTGTTCGATCAGGGTGCGTTTGTCGGCAGATTCACGCACGCGGTCATAGAAAGGCTTGTCGACTTGTAGCGCGGCACCTTTGCTGACTTGGTAGGCCGCTGGATAGTCCTTGTACATAGTGGGTCCTCTTCTCAGGGTTTGGGCGTGCTGGCAAGAATGTCCAACAGCACGGTTTCGGAATCATTGAGGTAGCTGCTCATGGCTTCCTCGGCGGCTTTCTTGTTGCCTTCGGCGAGCAGGTCGTGGATCTGCCGGTCGCGTTCGAGCCAGGGTTTCTGAAAGTTTTCTTCACTGGGGGCGCTGGAAAACACCAGGCGCATTTGCGCCGCGACCTGGGTGAAAAACTCATCGAACAGCGGGCTGCGCAGCAAGCCGACGATGTGTTGGTGAAAGCGCAAGCTGTGGGTACCGAAGGCTTGCCAGTTTTCCCGGTCCTGGGCCAGTTGCGCGGCTTCGATGGCTTCAAGCATCAAGTCGGACTGGTACTCGCGCAGCGGTTTGCTGGCGGCAATGGCCTGTAATTCGAGGGTGCGGCGCACATTGAAAATGTCGCGCACGTCGTCGATGCCCATACGCCGTACCATCACGCCTTTGTTGCGTACGTAGCTGGTCAGGCCTTCACGGCCCAACTGGTGCAGGGCCTCGCGCACGGTGTTGCGCGAGGCGTTGTAGGCATTTACCAGTTCGCTTTCTGTCAGCGGCATGCCCGGCAGCAGGCGCCCGCCAATAATGTCTTCGCGCAATTCGATGGCGACCTGATCCGACAGGGACAGGCTTTTTTCCTTGGGTTGATTCACGCTGAGACTCCTTGGGCTCATGCAAGCTGTACGTCTTTGAGGAACTTGGTCATGCGTTCGCTGCGTTGTTCGAGCATCTCGCGTGGCGCCGCGTCCTGGATGATCTGGCCGCCCTCCATAAACACCACGCGGTCCGAAAGCTTGAAGGCGAAGTTCATTTCGTGGGTGACGATGACCATGGTCATGCCTTCGCGGGCTAGCTCTTCGATGACCGCCAGCACGTCACCGACCAGTTCCGGGTCGAGGGCCGAGGTGGGTTCGTCAAGCAGCATCACCGAAGGTCGCATGGCCAATGCCCGGGCGATGGCCACCCGTTGTTGCTGGCCGCCAGACAGTTGATGCGGGTATTTGCCGGCGTGGTCGAGCATGCCGACCTTTTTCAGCAGGGCCAGGCTCAGCAGGCGCAGTTCTTCACCCGCGCCGTGGGCGTGATAGACCGGGGCGAGCATCACGTTCTCCAGCACGGTCTTGTGGGCAAACAGGTTGAAGCCCTGGAAGACCATGCCCACGTGCACAATGTTTTGCATGTGTACTTTGTGGCTGAGCGGGCCTTCGGGGTCTTGCGTGCCGCGCAGAAATGGCTGGCCTTGCAGGGTGATCTGACCATGGTCGAGGCTTTCGAGACCATTCATGGTGCGGATCAGCGTGGTCTTGCCCGAGCCGGAAGGGCCGATGATCGACACTACTTCGCCCCAGCGCACATTCAGGTCCACGCCTTTGAGCACTTCCAGTTCGCCATACGACTTGCGCACGCTTTGCGCTTGCAGGGCGAATTCGCCAGGGGCAGCCTGATCGCTGTTACGCCGGGTAACCACTTGGCCCAGTTCCGCCGGGGCGATGATTTTGGGTTTGCGGCGGGTCACGTCCAGATGGTTTTCCAGCAGGTGCAGCAGGCGGCTGAACACTGTGACGATGAGCACGTAATAGAACGCCACGGCTAGCATGGTCTCCATCACGAGGAAGTTCTGGGTGTAAAGCTGTTGGCCTACCAGAAGGATTTCTGACAGCGAAATCACCGACACCAGCGAGGTCAGTTTGACGATCGTGATGTATTCATTGGCCAGGGTGGGCAGCGCGACACGCAAGGCTTGGGGCACCACAATCAGGCGTTGAATGCCTTTATAGCCGACGCCCAGTGCCTTGCCGGCCTCCAGTTGCCCTTTGACCACGGCCAGCAGCCCGCCACGGTGGATCTCGGCGATATACGCCGCTTCACTGAGCACCAGCGCGATAAGCCCGGCGCTGTAGGGGTTGGACAACACCACGCTGGTGGACGGAAACACCTGCGGCAGGTTGTAGACAAAAATCAGCAGGACCAGCAGCGGCAGGCTGCGAAAGAACCAGATATACAGGCCCGCGGCATTGCGCAGCCAGCGGCGTTGCGACTGTCTGGCCAGGGCCAGAAAGAAACCGAAGATGATCCCCAGCACCCAGGTTTCCAGGCTCAGTTCAACCACCGTCGCGACGGCCCGCCAGAAGTCACCGTTCCACAACAGGCCCAGGGTGTAATGCCAATCGAATTGCATGTGCTTGCTCCGAATGTCTGTGATCGTTGCGCCGGTAGGGAAACACCGGGGAATCCGCTACCGGTTACGCCTCACGGGGTGTTTCAGTTGCCCAATGCCGTGCTGACTTCCTGAGCCGTGGGTTCAGCCAGGTTGTAGCGGGCGAGCAGTTGGCCGTAACTGCCGTTCTGCTTGATTTGCGCGAGGGCTTCGGTCAGTTCTTCCAGCAGCGGCTGGTTGCCCTTGCGCACGGCCAGGCCGATGACCACCGGGTAAATCAGTTCGTTGGAGCTGATAACGGTTTTGCCCTGGAGTTTTTCGACGGTGATCTTGGCCACGGCCGGGTCTTCCATTTGCACGTCGACCGCGCGCGACAGCAGGGCCTGGGTGGCTTCCGGCGAAGTCGGGAACTCGCGGGACTCAATCGCTGGCTTGCCATGGGGCAGGCAGTATTCGGCGGAAACCTGGTTGAGCTTGGGCACCCACGAGGCGCCTTTGATCGAGCCGACGCGCTTGCCGCACAAGTCCTGGGGTTGCTGAGGCTTGAAGTCGCTGCCGCTGAGCACCATCAGCGATGAGCCGGTTTTCAGGTAGCTGACAAAGTCGACCTGCTTGGCGCGCTCCGGGGTGACGTAAAGCGCCGAAGCCACCACGTCGAAGCGCTGGGCGTTGACCCCGAGAATCAGGTTGGCAAAGCGGGTATCGAGAAAGCGCGGCTTCAGCCCCAATTGCTGGCCGAGCAACTGGATGAACTCCGGGTCGAACCCGGCAGGTTGTTTTTGATCCAGGTAGGTGTAAGGCGGGTAGGTCAGGTCGGAGCCGATCGACAGCTCCCCTTGTTTGAGCGTGCCTTTGACCTCTGCCGCCGATACCAGCGGCGCTAAACACGCAAGGGCGACTGTCAGCGCCAGGGTGTGCTTGGTGGTTTTGCTCATCAGACCTTTACGCATCTTCGTATCCTCGGTGGGTGACAGCAGTGCGGCAATGATTGTTCAACAATCTGTTATTAGTGAGTAAGCGTGTTTCGTGCCAACTATTATTTTTGGCGTGCGAAAGAGCGCTTTAGAGTCAGATAAATGATTTTTGGAGGGGGGAAGGTGCGCTTAAGCGGTGCGATTTGTTACCGGGCGCCACGTTTTGGGGCGGGTGTGGGGTAATCAATGTGTAGGAGCGAGCTTGCCTCGCGATCTTTTGATCTTGAAAAATCGCGAGGCAACGGGGGGTAAGGGCAGCCTACGGCTCCAGCCCGATGCCGCGCAGGATGACCGTGGTGATGGTTTGTACCGCTTGGTCGAACTGTTGGTCTGACAGCGGCTGGTGGCCGTTGAGCACGTTGACCTGGTAGTCGAAGTCCGCGTAGTGCTGGGTCGAGGCCCAGATCATGTACAGCAGGGCAGAGGGCTCGACCGGGTTGATGCGTTTTTCTTCAACCCACTGGCGGATCTTCTCTTCCATGAATTTGGCGCCCTTGGACATGTGTTCTTCAAGCATGTCCTGAAACAGGGGCGCACCGCGCATGATCTCGTTGGCCCAGAGTTTTGAGCCGTGGGGGCGCAAACGCGAGTGGGTCATTTTTTTCATTACGTAGCTGGTCAGTACCACGCGCGGGTCGTCGAACTGCACAAAGCAGTCGCCTTCCAGATCCCAAGTGCCGAGGAGGTTAACCAGCACTTCGCGGTAGAGGTCTTCCTTGGTGGTGAAGTAGTAATGCAGGTTGGAGCGTGGCAGTTCGGCATGCAGGGCAATGTCGGCCATTTTGGTCCCGGCATAGCCTTGTTCGGCAAAAATTTTCTCCGCGGCTAAAAGGATTTTTTCGACGTTTTTTCGGCGGATTTTAACTTTAGGATTGGTCATCGAATTCCATATTCGGGCGAAGGATCAGCTCGGGCCTATGCGTGCGTAGCATAGTTCAAATCATTTACAAAAATCAGGTCGGCCGCCTGAACAGACGGCCGACCGGCCCGCTTTTTCAAGGCGCAGGGCGGAATATTTCTGCGTACAGCGGCCAGTGGTCAGACACGCCTTCGGCATGCCGGGCACTGTCAAAACGTGCCGGGCTGCCCCAGCGATTGACCTGGTACGGGCTATGGTTGGCCAACCGGATGCTTGCCGGGTCAACTTGCCAGCCATTGAAGCCGCCCGCCGTGGTCATTTGCTTGGGGAACAGCAACATGTCGAAGAACGACCACTCGCGCTTGGTGTGGTAGTAGTAGCTGCCTTTGCAGTCATTGCAGCCAATGAATTGCGAGACTGCCCAGGTGCTGGCCAGGTCTTTGGCGATATAGCCATTCTGTTTTTCTTCCCCGGCATTGATGTTGAAGTCACCGCCGACAATGGGCAGCACATCGCTTGGCAGTTCGCTTTTCAGGTGTGCCAGATACGCCACGGCTTGCTGGCGAAGGTAGCCCGGAGCGCCGCCAGATGGCAGGTGCACGGCGAACACGGCGGCTTTTTGGCCACCCGGCAGCAGCAAGCGCACTTCAAGGATGCCGCGGGTTTTGCTCACGCGTTCCTGGTCTTCGTTGCCCAGGGCTTTGTACGGCACGCGGTGCAGGCGGGCCTTGTCCCATTGCGGTAAACGGCTGAGCACGGCGGTGTCGATACCCCGCGCATCCCAACCTTCGATCAGCACGCGGGTCTGGTAGTCCGACTTGCCGAGGTGGCTGTTGAGCAGCTCAATCACGTTGATGTTTTCAACTTCGTCGAGCATCAGAATGTCCGGGCCACGGCCCTGGTTGATCTGCTGGATGACGGCGCTCAGGCGTTTGAGTTTTTCGTTGAGCAGGGCGTCGGTCCAGTCGTTTTCTTCACATTCCTTGCGCCACGCCGCAACGTCAATTTTGGTGCAGGTGGCGAGGTATTCCGGGTGGGCCTGTTTGACGCTCAGGGGCAGGTAGGCGTAGTCGTCCTTGCCCTCGTCGTGCACGGTATCGAAGAGGTTTTCGACGTTATAGGTCATCAGCGACACCCGCGCTGTGTCGGCGCTGTGATGGGGGGTGCAGGCGCTCAGGCACAGGACGCTCAGCGCAATGGCGATAGGGGCACGGAGGAATTTCATGGTGGATCGATCCAGGCAAGTAGGGGAGTTTTGGTCTTAAGCGTCAGGGGTTACGGAGTGGTCAGCGCCTCCAGGCTCAATTGCATCATGGCGTGGAAGTCGTCCTGGCGTTGTTGGGCGCTGAGCCTGTCGCCGGTGAGGATGTGGTCGCTGACGGTGAGGACGGTCAGGGCTTTTTTACCCAGCTCGGCGGCAACGCCATACAGCCCGGCCGCTTCCATTTCGACGGCCAGCAAGCCCATTTTTTGCATGCGTTCAAACAGCCCGGTCTCAGGTTCGTAGAACAGGTCGGCGGAAAAAATATTGCCGATGTGTACCGGCAATTTTTGCCTGTCGGCTTGACGCACCACCCGTTCAAGCAGGCGGTAATCGCAGATGGCGGCAAAGTCATGGCCGGCCAGACGTTTGCGGTTGACGTTGGAGTCGGTGCAGGCGCCCATGGCGATGATCAGCTCGCTGAGCTGGACGTGGGGCTGCACCGAGCCGCAGCTGCCGACGCGGATGATCTGCTCCACGCCAAACTGGCTGAACAGTTCATGGGCATAGATGGACACCGAGGGGATACCCATGCCGGAGCCCATTACCGAGATCCGCTGGCCGTTAAAGCGGCCGGTGTAGGCCAGCATGTTACGCACGCCGTTGACCTGCACCACGTCGCTCAGGTAGGTGTCAGCGAGCATCTTGGCGCGCAGCGGGTCGCCGGGCATCAGCACGGTGTCTGCAAAGGCGCCAGGTTCGGCGTTGATGTGCACAGTGGCCATGATCAGTTGCCTCGCGCCGGTGTTTCGTGAAGAAAAGACCGCCCATGGGAGCATGGCGGTAGCCTGAAGAAATCAGCCAGGGTCTGGCCAAAATCGGCAAAACTATCGCGTTCGCCGAGGCTGCCAGGCGTAATGCCTGCGCCCCAGGCCAACACGGGAATGTGTTCGCGGGTGTGATCGCTGCCGACAAAGCTGGGGTCGCAGCCATGGTCGGCGCCAAGCAGCAGCAGATCGTCAGGGCGCATCTGTGCGAGCAACTCGGGCAGGCGCCGGTCGAAGGCCTCCAGCGCTGCGGCATAGCCGGGAATGTCACGGCGATGGCCGTAGAGCATGTCGAAGTCGACAAAGTTGCTGAAAATCAATGTGCGGTCCGGGGCTTCGGCCAGTGCGTTGAGGGTGGCGTCGAACAGCGCATCGTTACCGTCGGCCTTGTACAAACGGCTGATACCACGGTGGGCAAAAATATCGCCGATCTTGCCCACGGCAAATACCTGGCCACCGGCTTCGCACAAGCGGTCAAGTACGGTCGGGGCGGGCGGCGGCACGGTGTAGTCATGGCGGTTGCCCGTGCGCACGTAGGTGCTCGGGCTATCACCTTTGAAGGGCCGGGCGATGACCCGGCCGATGGTGTACGCATCGCACAATTCACGGGCGATTTCGCACAGGGCCAGCAACCGCTCAAGACCAAAGTCGTCCTCGTGGGCGGCGATTTGCAACACGCTGTCGGCCGAGGTGTAGAGAATCGGTTTGCCGCTGCGCCGATGCTCGTCGCCCAATTGCTCGAGAATAGTGGTGCCGGAGGCGTGGCAGTTGCCGAGAATGCCCGGCAGATTGCCCCGTGCGATCAAAGCCTCCAGCAGTTCGGGCGGGAAGCTGTTTTGCTGTTCAGTAAAGTAACCCCACTCAAACAGCACCGGCACACCGGCCATTTCCCAGTGCCCGGACGGTGTGTCTTTGCCGCTGGACAGCTCACGGGCGAAGCCGTAGGCGCCCTCGACCTGGCTATCGGCGGGCAGGCCGGGCGGGAACACCCCGGCGCTTAATGCAGCGGCATGCCCCAGCCCGAGG
>NZ_WIWK01000077.1:0-31542 GCF_009600165.1 Pseudomonas sp. FSL R10-0399 | reverse complement strand
GGGCGCTGTAGCGGCCACGACTGGCTGCTCTGGCGCAGCGGCTGGAGCAACACCTCGCTGGGCGATAAAGGCGTCAATCTCGGCATCGCTCACCGACGCATCGGCCACCACGCCCAGCAACCCGCCCACCGGTAAGGTTTGCCCCGGCTGCGCCACTTTACGCCGCAGCACACCGTCGAACGGCGCTTCCAGCACGTTGGAGATTTTGCTGGTCTCGATGTCGCACAGTTCCTGATGCTGTTTGAAGCTGTCACCCTCTTCAATCAGCCAGTTGTTCAGGGTGCCCTCTTCCATCGACAGGCCCCATTTAGGCACCTCGATGATTTTGATCTCGCTCATGGTCAGGCCTCCATCACTTTGCGTACGGCGGCCTCGATGCGGTCGACACTCGGGATCCACGCCTGTTCCAGCACCGGCGAAAACGGTACGGGCGTGTGGGGCGGCGTGACCATGATGATCGGCGCCTTGAGCTGGTAGAACGCTTTGGTGGCGATCAGGGCGGCCAGGTCGTGGGCAAAGCCCAGGCGCGCCGCCGACTCATCGACAATGACGACGCGGCCAGTGGAGGTCACGGATTCCAGAATGCCGTCTTCGTCCAGCGGCGACACGGTGCGCGGGTCGACCACTTCAACCGAGATGCCTTCGGCGGCCAGTTTGTCGGCCACCTGGTTGGCTTTGTGGACCATGGCCGCCAGCGCGATGATGGTCACGTCGGTGCCTTCACGTGTGTAATTGGCCACGCCGAACGGGATGGTGTAGGGCTCTTCAGGCACTTCGCCCTTGATGTCGTAAAGCGCTTTGTGTTCACAGAACACCACCGGGTCGTCGTCGCGGATCGCCTGGATCAACAAGCCTTTGACGTCGTAAGGCGTCGACGGCACCACTACCTTGAGGCCCGGCGTGGTGGCAAAAATATGGTACGGCGACTGCGAGTGTTGCGCCGCTGCCGAGAAGCCCGCACCGATCATGCCGCGCACCACCATCGGCGCTTTGGCCTTGCCGCCGAACATGTAGCGAAACTTGGCCGCCTGGTTGTAGAGCATGTCGTGGCACACGCCGAAAAAGTCCATGAACATCAGCTCGGCCACTGGCCGCAGCCCGGTCATGGCCGCGCCCGCCGCCATGCCGATAATCGCCGACTCGGTGATCGGGGTGTCGATCACCCGCGACGAACCGAACTCGGTCCACAGGCCTTTGGTCACGCCCAGCACGCCGCCGAACGCTTCGCCCTTGCTGCCCACTTCGGCAGTACCGGCCTGACCGCCGCACACGTCTTCGCCGATCAGCACCACACGATCATCGAGCGCCATTTCTTGAGCCAGGGCTTCTTTGACCGCTTCACGATAAGTACGAATTGCCATGGTTCAACTCCTCAGTAAGACACGTAAACGTCGGTCAGCAGGTTTTCTACCGCAGGGAACTCAGCTGCGCGGGCCTTGGCCACGGCGTCATCAACCAAGGCCGTGACCTCGTCGTCGATGGCTTGCAGTTCTTCTGGGGAGATTTGACCGGCAACGTGTTGACTGAAGATTTTCAAAGGGTCGCTTTCATGGCGCAGACGCTCGACTTCGCCGTCTGCGCGATACAGCATCGGGTCACCTTCAAAGTGCCCGTACCAGCGATGGGCAATGGCTTCGATGGCGGTCGGGCCGCCACCGTTGCGCGCCCGCTCGACGGCCTCGCTCACCGCCTCGTACACCGCAAAGAAGTCCGTGCCATCCACCTTGACCGCCGGCATGCCGAAGCCTGCCGCGCGCTGGGTAATGTTGCGCCCACCCACCGCATAGTCGTGGCCGGTGGCTTCGCCGAAACCGTTGTTTTCAAACATGAAGATGACCGGCAGTTGCAGCACCACGGCCATGTTCATGGCTTCGAACACCAGGCCCTGGTTAGAACCGCCATCACCGGTGAACGACACGGCCACGCCGCCGTTACCCAAGGTTTTTGCCGTCAGAGCCGCACCGATGGCCAGGGGTGGCGCGCCACCGACAATGGCGTTGGCGCCGAGCATGCCTTTGCTCAAATCGGCGATGTGCATCGAGCCGCCCTTGCCTCGGCACAGACCAGAATCCTTGCCAAAAATTTCTGCCATCATCCCGTGAATGTCGCAACCTTTTGCAATGCAATGGCCGTGACCACGGTGAGTGGAGCCGATGTAATCGGTGTCTTTGAGGTTCTCGCACACCCCCACCGCAATGGCCTCTTCACCGCAGTAAAGGTGAATAAAACCGGGGATATCACCCGTTGTGTTCTCTTGATGGAGGCGTTCTTCGAACACGCGAATTTCGCGCATTTTGCGGTAGGCCTTGAGCAGTTCTGACTTGCTAAGCGACATGGGTTCGCCCTCTTGTCTTGGCTTTTTTATTGGGTTTATCGAACACCTTGTAGTGATCGACGATGGCGTTCCCTTACGGTAAGAGTCTAAAGTCGCAGCCATAACTACCCGGATGGGGGGGCGCCACTCACTCCCCCGGGGGGTACTCTTGAGCCCCCCTGGGACGGCGTCATCCAAACGCTAGAGGGATGTATAACAACAATGACCCAGGCCAATTTTTCCAACCCGATCGAGCGCCACACGGCCTTTGGTCTTGACCACGGCTTACCGCTGATCGGCACCAAACTGGTACCGCCGCGCTCGGCGCGTACGGTGCTGGCACGGACACGCCTGTTGGAAAAAGTCAGCCTGATGCAAGAGCGCTGCATGGCGCTGGTGTGCGGGCCCGCCGGGTTTGGCAAAACCACGTTGCTGGGGCAGTGGCGCCAGCATTTGCTGGAGCAGGGCCACAGCGTGGCGTGGCTCAGCCTGGATCAGCAGGACAACACCCCGCAGACCTTTCGCCGCTATGTGCTGGCGGCCTTGAGCCAGGCCAGTGGCGAACCGCTGGAGCCGGTGGCGGCCCTGACCGAGAGCCTCGCGCTGGCCGACAGCCGGTTTATCCGCGAACTGATCAACCTGATGCAGCCCCGGCAAAACGCCTTGTACCTGGTGCTCGATGACCTGCACCTGCTCAACCACCCCGGCATCGTCAGCGACCTTGAGCAACTGTTGCAGCATGCCCCCGACTGTTTCCACTTGCTGGTGGGCAGCCGCAGTGTTCCGGCGCTGCCGCTGAGCCGTTTGCAGGCGCACAATCAGTTGCTTGAAATCGACACCAACGCCCTGCGTTTCAACGTCGAAGAAACCCAAAGCTATCTGGCCAGCGCCAACCCTCAGCGCTTCCCTGCGACCGAGTTGCAGCGGGTTCTGAGCCTGACGGAAGGCTGGATCACCGGGATTCAAATGGCCGCATTGGCACCCAGCGATCCGTTGCGCAACCTCAACCGCATGCACCTGGGCAGCCGGCAGATCGGCCGTTATTTGTACGACGTGGTACTGGCGCCGCTGCCGGTGCGCTTACAAGAATTTTTGTTAAAAACCTCGATCCTCGGGCGCCTCACGCCGTCGCTGTGCAATGCCGTAACCGAGCACGACGACGCGGATGACATGCTGGCCGAGATTGAACGGCACAATCTGTTTTTGTTTTCGCTGGACAGTCAGGGCCACTGGTTTCGTTACCACGCCCTGTTTGTCGAGACCCTGAGCGAGCGCTTGCAGCACAGCGATATTGACGTAGTGCACTTGCATGAGCGCGCCAGCAACTGGCTGGCTAAACACCAGTATTGGGCCGAAGCGATTCGCCATGCGCTGGCCGCGGGCCAACTGGGCAGCCGCAGCGATTGTGCCCATCAGGGCGCGCAGTCGCTGGCCGAAGAAGGCGATGTCGAGACGCTGGTGCGCTGGTTGCAGCAGATGCCCGAGATCGCCAGCCTGCCCTTGGACCAGCAGCGCATCGACCTGCAACTGAACCTCGCGTGGGCCTTGGGCCATCATTTTCATTTCGCGGCTTCAAGGGGCTTGCTCGACAGCTTGCGGCCGTTGTTCAACACGCCGCAGCCCTGCTCGCGGCTGACCATCAAATACCAGGTTATCGGCGCCATTACCGAGGCCTTCGCTGAAAATATCAGCCAAAGCATCGAATGCGTTGAGCCGTTGCTGGCGCAGGTGCCGTGCGGCGATACCTGGGTCGACGGGCTGATCTGCAACATCCTCAGTTATGGCTACATGACCCAAGGCCATTACCCTCAGGCGCAAGCGGTACAGCGCCATATGCCGTGCCCGACCACGCCCTCGCACAACCTCTTTGTGACGGTTTACCGTGCCTTTGTGCTGGGCCTAAGCCACTTCCGGCAAGCCGATTTGCACAGTGCCGAGCAGTATTACCGCTTGGCGCTGACCCCAACCGAAGACCTCACCGGCCCACAATCGAGTGGCAGCGCGACGCTGGCGGCACTCTTGGGCGAAGTGCTGTACGAGCGCGGTGAGTGGCAATCGCTGCAAACACTGGTGACGCCGCGCTTGAGCCAGATCGATACCAACGCCCCGCTGGACGCACTGTTTGGCGCCTACGCCAGCCTGGCCCGCCGGGCGCTGCTGATGGGCGAGCCGACGCAGGCACGCTACCTGCTGGAGCATGCGCAGCAACTGGCAACACTGCGCCGCTGGCCCCGTTTGCAAGCCTGGCTGCTGGTGGAGGAAATACGCATCCACCTGGCGTGTGAGCAACTGCCGCAGGCGCTGGAGTTACAGGCGCAGTTCGAGGCGCTGGACCCGCAGCGGGCACATGCCGAGATCACCCGTGCACGCACTGAAGCGCATTGCCATATCGCAGCGGCGCAAAAAAACTGGAGCCTGGCCGCCACCCTGTGGCAAGCCCTGCTGCAAGACGACGAGCGTCAGGGCCAACTGTTGCGCGCCGTCCGCAGCCGCGCTGCGCTGGCGTGTGCGTTATGGCCAAGCGATCAGGCCGGTGCCGTCAACACCCTGCAACCGTTACTTAACCTGGCGTGTCGGCAACATTTGCGGCGCAGTGTGCTGGATGCCGGTGACGCTATGCCGATGTTGCTTGAAGCCATGGTGAAAACGGCTCGGGGTGAGGTTGCGCACTACCTGCGCGGCCTGCAGGAAAACCTCGATCCGCGGATTGGCAACGAAGACCTCGACAGCCGCGAGCCGAGTTTGAGCGAGCGCGAGTTGCAGATTTTGCGTTTGATTGCCCAAGGCCAGGCCAACAAAGAAATCGCCCGCAGCCTCGATATCTCGGCAGAGACCGTGAAATGGCACCTGAAAAACCTGTTCAGCAAATTGCACGTCACCAGCCGCATACAAGCGATCACCAGGGCGCAGAAGTTGTGTTTGTTGGGGTAAAAGGGCCGCCGAAAATCCCGTAGCAGTTGCCGAGCCTGCGAGGCTACGTCCGATTGCGCAGCGATCGTCAACGCAGAAAACTCCGTTTACCTGACACACCGCGCTAGCTGGTTTTACGACGACTTCGTCGCCGGACGCAGCCTCGCACGCTCGTCAGCGACTACAAAAGCCGGTTGAGCCCTGTAGTCGCTGCCGAAGCATGAGGCTGCGATGGGGTGCGCAGCGATCGTCAATGCAGAAAACTCCGTTTACCTGACACACCGCGTAAGCTGGTTTTACGACGACTCCGTCGCCGGACGCAGCCTCGCAGGCTCGTCAGCGACTACAAAAGCCGGTTGAGCCCTGTAGCCGCTGCCGAAGCATGAGGCTGCGATGGGTTGCGCAGCGACCCCAGGCGGCTGTCCGGGGCCCGTATCGCAGCCTTCGTTCCTCGGCAGCGACTACAAGAGTTTTGCGAAAAAACCGGGTTGGGTTGCCAGGGCTGTTCGCAATTGGGCGGCGCTGATGGTGCGTTTGGTTGGGTCCAATGCCAGGGCTTTGCGCACGGCGCACCAGGCGTGGCGGGGCAGGTTTTGGGGGCGCTTGAGACGCGTGCGGCTGGCAGGCTTTCGGTTGAACGGGTGTTTGCCGCTGGCCAGTTCATAAAGTAAACAGCCCAGCGCATACACGTCGGCAACGCAGGTCAACGCCGCACCTTCAAGGATTTCAGGCGCGGCATACCCCGGTGTCCAGGCGTTGACGCGGCTTCGGCTGACTGGCGCCAAGCCGTCCAGCGTTCCGGCCTGCGCCTGGCCAAGGCCAAAGTCGAACAAGCGCACGCCGTCTTCGCTCAGCAACACATTGCTCGGTTTGAGGTCGCCGTGCAGCACGCCGCGTTCATGGGCGTGCGCCACGGCATCGAGCAGCGGCAAGGCGATCTCCTGTAACGCAGACCACCCCAACCCCAACGGGCGCTCGCACAACAAACGGTCCAGGGTCGGGCCGTGCAATAACTCCATCACCATAAACACCCGCTGGTGCGTCGTATCGACGTCAAAGCTGTAGATACGCAGCACGTTGGGATGGTGCAAATGGCGCATCAGCGCGTACTCGTTGAAGAGCAAGGCGCTGGCATCCGGTGACTGTTCATAAGCTTCGCTGAGCACTTTAAGGGCGACGTAAGGCTGCGGGTCACCGAACTGTTCCTGAAGCAGGTCACGCGCCCGATACACCGTGCCCATGCCACCCGCGCCCAATAAACGTTCGATGCAGTAACGCCCGCCGAGCACGGTTGGCAATGCGCTCATTGGCGGATCACCACGGCGCTGATGTTGTCGCGCGCATCACCGCGCAGCACGCCGTCAAACAATCGCGCCAGCGCCACCTGCGGTGAGATAAGGCTCAGCGCGTTGCCCATCTCGCTGTGGCTGAGGTTCTGGTACAAGCCATCGCTGCACAGCAAAAACACATCGTCGGGCAGCACTTCAAGCTCGACCACGCTCAAGTTCAAATGCTCGCTGGCGCCAATGGCACGGGTCAGGGCACGGGCGCCGGGTTGGGCGAGCGCCTGCTCGCTGCTCATGGCGTGTTCATCCATCAGTTGTTGCTGCAACGAATGGTCCCGCGATAGTTGGTACAACTGCCGCCCACGCCACAGGTAGCAACGGCTGTCGCCCGCCCAGACACAGGCGCCACGCTGGCCCTCCAGCAGCAACGCGACCACGGTGCTGCCCATGAGGTTGTCAGCATGCTGGTCGCTGACGGTGAGTTCCTGGCCCATGCGCCGGTTGAGCCAGTGCAGGCACTGGCGCACGGCGTCCAGGCGCTGGTCAAAGGTTTGCACCTGGGTCAGTTCCCCCAGGCTGGCGACGATCATCTGGCTGGCGATGTCGCCCGCCCGATGGCCGCCCATGCCATCGGCCACGGCCCACAGCCCTTGCTGTGGGCAATCGAGAATGGCGTCTTCATTGCGCTCACGGACCTTGCCCTGATCGGTGCACGCCGCGCTGCGCCATGGCAGTGCTGGCACCATCACAGTTGCTCGGTCAGACGGAAGCTGCGCAGCACGTCCATATCAAACGGGTTGGGTGTGCGCTGGCTCATCAGCAGGTAGTTGGCGCGCAACCCGCCCACATCGGCCTTGAGCACCATCACATCGCGCCCGCTCAGGTAGTCGGTTTGCATCAGGTCCAGCAAGCGGAACAACGACCAGGGCCCGGTGCTTTTTTCGATGCCCACAGGGCGCCCGACGGTTTTTTCCATGACCAGGCTGGTGCGGCCGTTTTCGGCTTCGGTGGGCCACTGCAAGGTCACCGGAACGATCGGACCATGCCGGTATTCGATGGACTGGTTGCCAAAGCGAAACTCGGAGCGGCTGACGCTGGAGTCCAGGTTGTAGGGTTCGAGGGTGAACTGCACCTGCGGCTCTGCCGGGTTTTGCGCAAAGAAGCTTTGGCGAATGACGTGCACCGCGGCCATTTGATCCAGGTAGGTTCTGGCCATCGGCAAGCCTTGCCCGTCCATGCTGCGCAGACGGTAATTACCCGCCTCACCGCTGACAAAAGGCCGCATGTAGGTATCGAAAAAGCGATCACTGATGCCTTGCCCACGGAAGAACTCGCGGAAATCATTCAGGGCCACGTCGCTGTGGCTATGGGCGTTAAACGGATAACGCTGTTTGATCGCCCGCACGTAAAAACCGTACAGCTCGCGCTGATAACGCTGGTTGATAAATTGATACGTGTCGCTGAGCACCAGACGCCAGGTCTGTTCGGTCACCCCGTTAAACCACCCGTTGAGCGGGCTCGGCAAGCGTTGCGACGCCTGACGCAGTTGGCTCAGGGCATCGCGCTGGCCGGTCATGCGCGAAGCGGCCATGTCGAAGGCGGCCTGGTCCGGTGTGCTGGCACGGGCCAGGCCGGCCAGTTGCAGCTGCACGTCGTTAAGCCCCTGCAAAGCAGGAATGAGATCGGCGGCCGGGCCGTCGTTTTCATCCAGCAAACGGTGCAAAGGCTCGAAGCGGCGCTGCAAAGCTTTTTTGGCAGTATCCGGTACGTTTGCCGCTACAGCGCCCAGGACTTGTGTGGCTTTTTCGGCTGCCTCGGGCAGGGTTTCAAGGGCCTCAGCCACGCTTGGGAAGCGCGTGTTTTCTCGCACTTGGAGCAGCAAATGCAGCACCGCAGAGTTGGCCGAGGTCAGCCCGGCAAACTGCTCGGCGCCTTCACGGGCGGTGTTGAAAGGCTGTAGCGCCAACTGCCCGACCGCTTCGCTCCAGTGCGTGGCGTAATCACGAAAGTACAGTTGTTCAAGTTCGACCATCAGTTTGCGCAGGTCCATGGCGCTGAGGGTATTGCCCTCGCCCAGTACCCAGTTGTCACGCAGGATGTCACTGACCAGCGTCGCGCCCTGCACCGAGAAATACTGCTTGTAGCCTTGTTGGGTGTAGAACCCCGGGATCACATAACCCGCGCCGCTGAACACACTGCCTTGCGGCCCCAGATGCTGATCAAAGCTGTACGGTGCCAAGGTGTGCGCCTGCTCGTGCAACATGCGATACACCACTGAGGCCAGCGACTCACTGCGCAAGGCCTGACGTGCCTGGGCGATCAAAGTGTCGTTGAGCGGGTAGTTGAGCGTGAGGCCGAGCAACCGACCAAAGTGCTGGTTGAGCCCATTCTGCACGGCGCTATTGCCGGGGTAGCGCGCCGACCAGTCGGTGGCCACCCACGCTTTGAGCCAGGCATTGTCGCGACGTTCGGGCATGCCCAGCATGAGGTACGCGCGCACGCTGTTGAGCAGGCGGTCGCGGTTGTTGAGGTTAGCGCGGATCTGACTTTCAAGTTGCTGAGCCACACGGGGCAGCAATTGCGCCTGAAGCTCGCGCTCGTAGGCCTGGGTCACCACCGGGTGACTGACGCCGCCCTGATACAAACCCGTGCGTTCATGCAGCGACACGTCAATCAACGACGGGAACACCCGCGTCGCGGCGTACTGCGTGTCGAGCGTGCCAAGAATGGCCCGGGCATCATCACGCGGGCTCAACAGTGAGCGCTGTCGGTTTGATTGCTGGGCCAGTTCACGCAGTGTGTCCAGCCGCTCATGGTTGGCCGAAAAGCTTGCTGTCCACAGCAGACCTACGCCACCGAGTACTGCCAGCGCGCCCACGTACATGCCGCGCTGCCCCCAGTGCAGGCGCCGACGCTCGCGTTTATCCAGCCCCGCCAGTTCTGCCTCGGGGAAAATAACCCGGCTTAACAGGTGATGGACAAAGTGCGAGCGGCCACTGTGCAAGGTCGGCAGCACCTGGGCTTTCATGTCCAGCCGTGCACCGACATCGGCGGTGGTCGGGTTCAGTTTTTGTTTAACGTGAGGCGAGCTGGTCAGGTAAAAGCCGCGCAGCGGGCTGGCGCGCTGGTAACGATTGCCGGTGAACGCCATGTCGACAAACAGGCACAACCGCTCGCCAATGCTGCCCAGTTGATGCGGGAAATCGAGAATGCGCCCGCGTCGCAGACTGTCGCGCTCTTGGTGCATGCGCGTGATGACCTGGCTGTTGAGACGTCCCAACAACGCTTCGAACTCGGCGCGCAACAACGCCACATCGGCACCGCTCTGCCCTTCGCCAAAGCTGGCACCAAACACCTGGTCGCTCTCTTCGCGGCTCAGTTGCTCGAAGAACTCGGTGAAGCCCATCAGTTTGTCGGCCTGGCTCAGCACCAGATACACCGGCACCTCGATGTGCAAGGTTTGATGCACTTCTTGCAGACGCAGGCGAACCTGTTCGGCCAGATCAGACAAACGGGTTTCATCGGTAGAAAACAGTGCATCAACCGGCAAGGTCACCAGCACGCCATTGAGCGGGCGCTCGCGTCGGCGCTTGCGCAACAGGTCTAGCAAGGTGCGCCAGCCGTTGGCATCGGCGTGGGTGGCGTCTTGGGTAAGGAAGCGCCCGGCGGTGTCGATCAACACGCCGTTTTCAGCAAAATACCAATCGCAATCACGGGTGCCGCTGGTGTCGCGAGTGAGCTTGCGATCAATTTTATTGAGCGGAAAATCCAGCCCCGAAAAATCCAGCAAGCTGGTTTTACCGCTGCCCTTGGGGCCGATCAGCACGTACCAGGGCAGTTCATCGCGCCAGCGCTCGCTGCGACCTCGGTACACGCTGGAGGTTTTGAGTGTGCGCAACGCGTCCTTGAAGCGTGCGCGCAGTTCTTTATGGCTGGCATTGATCAGCGCTTCCCGGCGCTCGCGCTCTTGGCCGACGTCGTTGTCTTCGGCCTCTTTTTTACGCACCCCGGCCCGCCAACTGAGAAAGACCATGGTCAGGCCCCAGATCAGGCACAGCGTACTGATGGTCAACAGCCGCGCCGTGGCGTCCGCCCAGAATTTATGCTCATTGACCGCCAACAGCGGCCCCACCCACCACACCAGCAGGGCAATCGACAGCAGCAGTAACAGCGTCCACACCCAGGTCTGGCACACAAAGGCACCGACCTTTTTAAACACGTTTTTCATGACCTATCCCTAATTACAACTGCGCTCGTACAACCGGAGTGTCGAGCTGTTGATACGGCTGCAAGACGACGTCGCGCTGCTCGCCCAAAACCCAGGCAAAGCCCGAAAACATAACCACCAGGCATCCCGCCGTGAAGGTCGCCAGCAACCACCCCGGCACGATGCGGGTGAGGCGGTGGCGGCGTGACTTGAGCCCTTGCCAGTGCGGTGAAAGCTCACGCGCAACGTCCCCGCGCAAGTGCCGGATCTGCCGGTACAGCGCATCACGAATACCATCGAGCTCATGAATGCCGCGCTCGATGACGCGGAACTTGCCTTCAAAGCCCAAGGCCAGGCACAGGTAAATCAGCTCCAGCAGCGAGAGGTTGTACACCGGGTCTTTGCACAGCTGGTCGAGCACTTGGAAGACCTTCTCGCCGCCAAAGGTTTCGTTGTGAAAGCTGCTCAGCAGGCTCTGCTGCGACCACTCGCTTTCCTTGCCCCAGCGGGTGGTCACCACGGCCTCGTCGACCACCGTGCACAGCACGTAACGGGCTTTCATCATGTGCTGGCTGTCAACGCCCCGGCACAGGGCATTGGCCTCAAACGCCTTGATGGCGGCGGTGAGCTGCCCGTGCAGGCCCACCAGGGTGTCTGGCGAGGTGCTGTGCTTGATGTGCACCACGAACGACAGCACTTCACTGGCTGCAGCCACCAGCGGGTTAACACTGACGCTGAACGCGTCGGCAGGTTTTACTCGCGCCGAATAGATCATGCGCTCGGCAAGTTGCTCGATTTTTGGCGGGGCCTGCACGTCGGTCAGGGCTGCCGTCGCAGGCGTGTGGCCATCGCGAAAAACCATCACCGTGCTGTCATCTGTTGGGTGTTGTGAATCCGTACGCATGGCGGTCAGTTCCTGATGGCCCAAAATTGCAGTTCAAGCGCTGAAAACTCGCCCGAGACATGGAAGGCAAAGCCACCGGAGCGCTCCAGTTGCGCGAGCTCTTCGCTGCCCAGTTCGAGGATGAAAT
Organism: Pseudomonas sp. FSL R10-0399; assembly: GCF_009600165.1. Taxonomy (NCBI): domain Bacteria; kingdom Pseudomonadati; phylum Pseudomonadota; class Gammaproteobacteria; order Pseudomonadales; family Pseudomonadaceae; genus Pseudomonas; species Pseudomonas sp. FSL R10-0399. The sequence continues at coordinate 19,794 of NZ_WIWK01000077.1, read as the reverse complement.
AGGTCTTGTTGGAGTGAAACGGGATCTGCCGGGGCGCCACCGGCAAGGGTTTGACCTTGAAGCCCGGCAGGTGCAGGTTGACCAGTTGGCGGATGTTTTCGACGGCCCCGACCTTGAGGTGCGCGGGTAAGCGATGGCGCAGTTCCTCGCTGTCGCAATGGGCCTGGGCGGCAAGAACAAACGAGGTAGTGGCGAGCAATGCGTGGTCGGTCAATGGCGACACCAGCACGCCGTACTGACGGCTTTCCAGCACCAGCTCCATGGCGTGTTGCTCCAGCACCATCGACAGCACCTGGCGAATCGAGTCCATCAAGCTGCGAAAACTTTCGCCCTGATTGCTGTGCTGGTAGGCGCTGCGCACCTGCGGGCGTTTGCTCTCGCTGCCAAAGGTCGCCAGGTCGCCGAGCATCGCCAGCAACGAGCAATACAACTCTTCGGGGTGCAGGTGCTCAAGGCTCAAATAGTGGCGCAACACCAGTTCGGTGCGGTTGATCAGCTGGAGCATCATAAAGTCACCGACCTCTGCCCCGCCGACCTTGCCATTGGAGCTGATGCGCTGCGCCAGCGCCTCGCCGCGATTGGCGATCATGCTGATGACTTCTTTGAGGCACGACAGCACATAGCCCGACGCATGCGCGTGAATAAAAGTCGGCACAAATTGCTCATCCAGACGGATCACGCCGTCTGAGGTGGTGTCGAGGATCTGACACACCTGCAACTTGATGCAGGCTTGATCGTTCTGTTGCTCGCCCAGCACCAGACGAAAATCCGGGCGGGCGCAACTGACCTGGCTGCTGGCGTCGTCACCGGCGTTTGAGTCGGACACTTCGATGTCGAACGCGGTGTAGCGCGCCAGCACATCGGCCTGATCCACACGGCGGGTTTCAATGTGGTTGCCGGTAACCAGGGGCAAGGCCAGGTAAACCGCCGTGTTGGCGGTGTGGCGCGGCACATCGAGGACCAATGCCTGGGTGCTGCCGCTCAGCTCAAACAGGCTACCGTCCGGCAACACACCCGCCGCCTGACTGATCACCAGTTTGCTCATATTGAGAAACTGCATGTCGATGTCCAGCCCCAGAAAGCCCCAGGTGTAGCGGCCCAGTAACTGGGTGCGAGCTTTCATTTGGTGGTGGTAATAACGGTCGCTTTGTTGGAAGTGTTGCGGGCGCAGCAACATGCCTTCGCGCCAGATAACTTTGTGTGCATTCATGCTCAATCATCCGCCTGTGCAGAGGCCCGGGCGGCGTTATGAATGCCCGCCTGATCGAGTACCAAGTGGGCCGTAGTCAAGTCACCGGCAGCCAGCGGCACTACATAGCGCCACTGCGTTTGCGGCAGGTCGCGATACGCGGCCAGCACCGCGACATAGCGGCTACCGGGCTCGACGCTTAGCTTGAGGTAGACGGTCTCGCCGGGGCGCACCTCCAGCTCTTCACTGGTGACCAGATCCGGTGAAAGCGAGGCTTTGGGCCGCTCGTACAGGCTGAAGAAATCGGCGTTCTCAAAGGCAACCGGGTGTTTGAGTTCCAGCAACCGAACCACCAGCGGCGACGGGCGGCCGTTGAGGTCGAGGTTGACCTGATCACTGGCGCTTAACGTCAGGTCGAGCTTGGTCAGGCTGGAGTACGGCGACAACGCCGAGCATCCGCCCAGCAGCCACACCGTCAGTGCCAGCAGAACGTTGCGATAAAGGGGGGTACTACGCGACATGCGCATCATCCTTGAGGGTCATTGTGGAGGGTGGAAATCATGCGCACTTGCACGTCATAGGCCTGAGCGAAATCACGCGCCAGCACGCGCTCACACCAGTCATCGTCCTGTTGCAGGGCCTGGTGATAGCGACTGAAGGCCCGCCAGCGGCTGGCCGATGTCTTGAGCCACGGCTGATAGCCATCACGCTCAAAGCGCAAGACCAATTGCTGCGGGGAGAAGTGCTCAAGACTGCTGCGGATCGCGGCACGGCTGGCGCTCAACAGCGCGACCTGATGCGCCTGTACATCCCGAAAGGCACGCCCGACCACCTGCTCGGCCGAGGGCTGATGGGGCTTTTTCGGGGCCAGCAACAGGCCTAATGCTTCGGTGGCATCCTGGCTGGAGGTGAGCGGGTTTTGCCGGGTGTCCGGAGCGGCGGTGCGGGCCAGTCGCAACTGATTTTTAAGCTCGCTGCGGGTCCACAGGCTTTGCTGCAAACCGCCGATGCTGTGCTTGAGCAAATGCGCGGCCTTGAGCGCCAGCGCTTCGCGGTCTTCACGTGTTTGATGCGCAAGGTCAACGCCCAGCACCGCACCAAACGCCAGCCAAAAGGCCTCGTCACTGAGTGGTCCCATGGCTGCAATCGGCTCGGGCAACGGCGCTTTCGGGGCTTCGATCAGATGCGGGACCCGCAGGTTTTCGTAGTCGATCCGGGCGAAGTCGACACGCTGCTCCCAGTCCGTTGGCTGGCCGGGGCGTGGCTCTGGTTCCTCGAGCACGGCAAAGACAGCGGCGGGTAGTTTGATCGGGTCGAGCGGGTCCATGGCCAAAAAAGCATCATCGGGGATGATGCTGCCCGCCGGTTGAGGGCGCCCAACCTGCTCCAGCATCGCTTGCAGCTCGTGCTCCAGTTGCGCACGCAACTGGAAGTCACCGATGTAAAACACGTCGCCATGTTCAATGCGCTGCGCCTGGCCCTTGTTCAGCCAGGCCTCGGAGCGGTTGCAGCGACTGCCGTTGGTGCTGGTGTCAGTGAAGAAAAACGTGCCGTCCCGATAGCTGATGTGCGCGTGGTAATTGGAGACGCTGCGTGTACTGTCCACGAGCGCCCACTCGCAGGCCGCATTACGCCCGATGGTGCCGCCTTGCTCGGTGAAGGTTTTGCGCATCACCTGCGCAGCGTCCCGCGACCGAGTGTCGAGCAGGTCGAATACCAGTTCCATAGTGTGGCTCCTTACGGTCACTTACCGCGATTGACCGCTTGCGGATCACCCAATGGGCGATAGCTGTTGTCGTTGAATTTGTAATTGGCGCTGCACCCACTGGCGCCGCAAAGCACGGCGACAATCAGCAACACGGCGCACCAGAGACGAGCAGTCATCAGGAGAGTCTCCACAGGCACAAAGAATGAAAGAGGCTCACGAGGCCTTCCTTTTTAGATCGTCCAAACGGATATTCAGGCGCTCCAGGCGGTACAGCAGCGTGCGCCGGGCGACGCCCAGTTCATGGGCGGCGCGGGTCTGGTTACCGGCGTTTTTGCGCAGGCAGTCGAGCAGCAACCCCCGTTCAACCTGCTCCAGACGCTCGCGCAAGTTGAGGGTGTCGGCACCGCTGGGCGCATCGCGCAACAGTGAGAAATGTTCCGGGCGCAACTCAGTGCCTTCGCACAGCAACACCGCGCGCTCCACCAGCCCTTTGAGTTCGCGCACGTTGCCGGGGAAGGCGTAGCTCGCCAGTTGCTCCAGCACCGGCTCGGACCAGAGCAGCGGCTGGCGCTGTAAAAACGCGCAGGTCTGCGCGGCAAAATGTCGGGCCAGATCGAGGATGTCGCCTTCTCGCTGACGCAAGGCCGGCAAGGTGATGGGGAATTGTGCGAGGCGGTAATACAGGTCTTCGCGAAACAGCCCCTGGCTGACCAATTGCGCCAGATCGCGATGGGTGGCGGCGATGATTCGCACATCGATTTTATGCGTGTGATTTGAGCCCAAGGGGCGGATCTCGCCCTCCTGCAACACGCGCAATAACTTGGCTTGCAACGACAGCGGCATGTCACCGATTTCGTCCAGCAGTAAGGTGCCGCCGTTGGCACTGTCAAACAGCCCGGCGCGGTCACGGTTGGCACCGGTAAAGGCGCCTTTGCGGTAACCGAACAGCTCGCTTTCCAGCAGGGCCTCCGGGAAGGCCGCGCAGTTCTGCACGATAAAGGGCCGGGCACGGCGCGAGCTGCCGTCATGAATCGCCCGGGCGACGACTTCTTTGCCGGTGCCGGTTTCGCCCATTAGCAGCACGGTGTAGGGGCTGTTCAGCACTTTGTTGATCAGGTGGTACGTCTGGCGCATGGCCCGGCTTTTGCCGATCAGCCCGCTCGTGCTGCCGGTCAGGTCTGAGGGCATTACCGAGGTGGCGTCCTGCTGATGCAAACGCAACTGCGCCCCGACAAAAGTGCCGAAGACACCAACAGAAGGCGCATAAGCCAATAGCTCTAGCGCTTGACGACTAGCGACCAGCAACACGCCGGCGACTGACTGCTGCGCATTGAGCAGCGGTACGCACAACAACGCGCGCCACGGCAGGCCCTGGCTGGGCAAAAAGCCGATGTCATACAGCCCGTCGCTGAGGTCATCGACACTGACGACCCGGTTCTGACACACGGCGAACTGCAACAGGTGCTGGCCTGCGTAATCTGTTGGCAACCCTTGTTCGCGGGGCGGTTGCACAAGCCCGTCGAGCCATTCTGCAGTCAGTTCCAGGCGCTTGTGCGTGGCATCGAGCACATACAGCTGGCTCAATTCACAGCCACTGAGTTGGGCCACGGCACGCACGCACTGACCGACCACACTGGCGCTGTCAGTGCAGCGCGCCACGCTGGCAAAGTGCTGGAGCAACGACTCGGCATACGCCAGAGGGTCCGCTACGCGAACAAACATCGGCTCCACCTTAAGCAAACTCACACAGCACATGGGCCTGCGGGTCGAGGGTGACGTGCACGCTCTTGAGGGTTTGCGCGTTGGCCATGGCGTCCAGCAAGCGGTCAGCGATCAGCGGCAGGACGTGGGTGTCGAGCAAGTAGTCGATGAGTCGCGCACCGCTGTCGCTTTGGGTGCAGCGCTCGGCCAGATGGTCGACCAGACGCTGGCAGTGGCTGAACGAAAGTTGCCGCCGCTGCAGACGCTCACCCAGGCGTTGAAGTTTGATTTCAATGAGTTCGCGCAGCACCGGCCCGCTGACCGGGTAGTACGGCACCACGCGCATGCGGGCCAGCAAGGCGGGTTTGAAGTGGTTACTGAGCACCGGACGAATGCTCTGCTCAAGGTCTTCGGCACTCGGCCGCGCACCGTTGGCGCACAAGGCGTTGATGCGGTCGCTGGCGAGGTTGGAGGTCATCAGGATCAGAGTGTTGCGAAAGTCGATCTCGCGCCCTTCGCCATCGTTGGCCACGCCTTTGTCGAAGATTTGATAGAACAGGTTGAGCACATCCGGGTCAGCCTTTTCGACCTCGTCCAGCAGCACCACGGAATACGGTTTTTGCCGCACGGCCTCGGTCAACATGCCGCCTTCGCCATAACCGACATAACCCGGCGGTGCGCCGATCAACCGCGAGACGGTGTGTTTTTCCTGGAACTCGGACATGTTGATGGTGGTGATAAAGCGCTCACCGCCGTACAGCAGGTCGGCCAGAACCAGGGCCGTTTCGGTTTTGCCGACGCCGCTCGGGCCCACCAGTAGGAACACACCCACCGGCGCATCCGGCTTGTTGAGGCCCGCCGCCGTGGCGCGCATGGAGCGGTCCAGCGCATGAATGGCCTGGTCCTGGCCACGAATACGCGCGCTTAAATCGGCGCCGAAACTGCTGACCTTGGCGCTGTGCTCGCGGGCCAATTGCGACACGGGCACGCCGGTCCAGGCGCTGATGACTTCTGCGACCAGACGCGGGCACACTTCAAAACTGACCAGCCGCTCAAGGCCGTGGGCTTCGCTCAGGGCAGCGTGGGTGAGGTTGAGCTGCGCCTCCAGTGAGGGCACGCTGTGCTCGTTGTCAGGGTCAAGGTTCGGTTCGCTAGCCTCTCGGGCCTGAGCCAGTTGTTGGCGCAGCGCCAGCAAGCGTTCGGCCAAGGTGCGTTGCTTAACCCAGCGTGCTTCAAGGGCAAGCTGCTCGCTCTCGGCTTCGATCAAGCGCGCTTCCAGCGTCAGCAGCTGCGCGTGATCAATCAACAAACCGGCTTCGGCGTCACGGCGCATGGCCTGACGTTGGCGCCCGCCTTCAGCCAGTTCACCGCGCAGTTGCTCAAGCTTTTGCGGCGCGGCGGCCAAGCTGATGCGCACGCGGGCGCAGGCGGTATCGAGCACATCGACGGCTTTGTCCGGGAGCTGACGCCCGGCCAGATAACGGGCCGACAATTGCGCGGCGGCCACTACCGCGTCGTCACGCAAATAAATACCGTGGCTCTTTTCATACACGTGGGCCAGGCCACGCAGAATGGTCACCGCCTCAGTGACGGTAGGCTCATGCAGTTGCACCGGCTGAAAACGTCGGGCGAGCGCCGGGTCTTTTTCGAAGTATTTTTTGTACTCACCCCACGTGGTGGCTGCAATGGTACGCAACTCGCCACGGGCCAATGCGGGCTTGAGCAGGTTGGCCGCATCGGACCCTCCGGCGTTGCCACCGGCGCCGATCAAGGTGTGGGCTTCGTCGATAAACAGAATGATCGGCTTGGGCGAGGCTTTGACTTCGTCGATGACGCCTTTAAGACGGCGTTCGAATTCACCTTTAACGCTGGCCCCGGCTTGCAGCAGGCCCATGTCCAGCGACAGCAGTTCAACCCCAAGCAGCACCGGCGGTACTTCACCGGCGGCGATGCGCGAGGCCAGGCCTTCAACAATGGCGGTTTTACCCACACCGGCTTCGCCCACCACAATCGGGTTGTTTTTGCGCCTGCGGGCGAGGATGTCGATCATCTGGCGGATCGCGTCATCGCGGCACAACACCGGGTCAAGTTTCCCGGCCCGCGCCTGCTCCGTCAGGTTGTGGGTAAAGCGCGGCAATAACGCCTCGCCCGACGCAGGAGCGCGGTCGCTGGCGGGTTGTGCTTGTTGCGACAGGGCAAAGCCTTTGAGGCGTTCGATATCGAGCTGGGCCAGCAGGGTTTGATAGCCGCTCCCGGCATAACGCAGCGGGTTGCGCAACAAGGCGAGAATCAAGGCGGCCTGATCAATCTGGGTCTGCCCCAGTTCAAGGCTGGCGACCAGCAGCGCATCTTGCAGCCATTGCACCAGTTCCGGCGCAAACACCGGGTTGCGTGAGGCGCTGTTTTCACTGCGCGGCTGCAAGGCAGCGCTCAAGTGGCCCGCATCGATGGCGGCGTCTTGCAGCGCACGTGCGAGCAAGCCTTGCGGTCGCTCCAGCAGTTGCAGCAGCAGGTCTTCTACCAATACCTGGCTCGCGCCACGTGCTACACAGCGTTCGGCACTGCCCTCAAGGTCGCGCCGGGTGTCGGCGTCGAGTGCCTGTATCAGTTGTTGCAGGTCTACGTTGATCATGGCCATTGCTCCTTAATGTGCTTTACCCAGGGTGACGACGCCGTCCGCGTATTCGCGGCCCAGCCAACTGGTCCATCCGAGTCGGCAGGGGTTGTGCTCGGCAATGCGCAGCTCACGGATTTCTTCGTGGCGCAGCACCAGCCGGATGTCGTACTCCAGCGGATCACGCAGGGTGAAGCGCACCAGCGCACACAGCGGCTGATACCCCGTGCCGATCGGCAGAAGTTCATGAAAACGGTCCCAACTCAGTTGGCGGATGTGGATGCGAAACTTGCCGCTGCAATCGCGAACGCGCTCGCCCAGCACCAGGCTTTCACTCAGTTGATGATTGCCGCGCCCAAGGGCGTTGCGCTGTTCCTGGAGAATCTCGACGCGGCGCTCGATGCACTGCTCAATCGTCAGCTCGGCGTGCTTGAAGTAGTAACGCAGCACGGACTCGATCAGGGCGGCCGAATGCGCGCGCAAACTCAACAAGCCGAGGTAGGGCAGCAGGCGCTTCCAGTTCAACTCTTGAGCGTCGCGGATGGTCTGGCCACCCAGCCCGATGAGGGCAAACAAGTGGCTGGAAAACGGATCGTTGGCGCCACTTTCGAATCGGGCGCGATAGCGGTACTTGCGCCAGATGGGCAGCAGCAGCCGTTGCAAGCGGTGGTTGAACAGGTCCAGAAACTGCCGTGTGGTGTTCTGCGCGTCGCCGTCGCCCAGCGCTTGCTCGCCATAAAACGCCGGCAATGGCGAAGCGGAGCCCACCAGGCCCATCAAGTTGAAACGCAGCCGCGCACGGCGTTGCCCGTGCTCGACAAAGAACTCCACCGCATCAACGTCGCAGCCCGGAAACCCCAGGCTCGGGTTGGCCACAAACTCCACCCGGTCGTAGAGCTCGTCTTCGCTGATGTCGGTGTTGCCGTCACGCAGGCGATCAATAACCAGCAGCACGGCCTGAAACAGCGAGTACTCCCGGACAGTGCGCGCCAACACGCTCAGAGCAGGGGCTGCAGGCCCATGCGGGGTGTCCATTGGTAGGTCTCTCCCTGTGTGCTGTGGACCCGCAGTTCGTGGTACGAATTGAGGCTGGCGTAAAGCGCGAAAAACTCGTTGAGCACCGAGGCAAATACAAACAGGTCGCCATCGCCGACATAGCCCTGGGTATCAACGGTCAGTTCGGTGCGCAGGCCACGCAGCGGCAAGCCGCGGTGCAGGCGGTCAACGTGCTCATGACGGATCGACTTGAGGCCGTTGAGCAGGTTTTTACTGACCCGCTCGGCGTGCTCGTCGTAGTAGCGCGGCAAGTCGTAGGTTTCGAGGATCACCTTCAGGGCATCCACATTGGCCAGCGACAGGTAGTTGAGTGACATGTTGCTGATCAGCTTCCAGAGGAAGTCGCGGTTGAGCGGCGGTGCGTAGCTGGGCGTCACCGGCCCGATGTTGCGAAACACCAGAAATTCGGGCGTCCCTTCGCAGGGCAGACAGATATCCCCTTGGCCAAGGCGCCGGGGCAGGTTCTGATTGGTGCACGTCAGCTCAATGGACAGGGTTTCGCCCGCTTCGGGCTGGCGGGTGCCAAAACTGAGGTAGGTGTCGAGCCCTTCATGCAGCAACGCTGTACGCTGGCGAACGCTGTAATGCGTTTGCTCGACCGCCACATCAAAACTGGGGTCGTGTTCGAATGATTCGAACGGCACATACCGCTGGGAACCCGTGCCGTCGACGCGCCAGCCGGTCACGCTGTCTACCGAGAACACCGCGCAGTGTTCAAGCGCCAGCCGTGAGGGCATCAGCAGGTATTCGTCTTGTTTGCCGTCCAGACGCACGGGCATGGCGTCGTGCTGGAACAGGTTGACGATGGGCGTGCAATAGAGCTTCACGTTGTCCAGCGTCGGGCGCAGGCGCTGGGCGTTGCTCTGGCGAATATCAAAGCGCAACTCCAGACCGCGCACCTGCTTGAGGGTGTCTTCAGGCAGCGTGCTCAGGCGCTCCAGACCGCTGAGGTCAACGAACAGAAACTTGTCCTGAAAGGCGAAGTATTCCTGCAAGTAGCGGTAGCCGCGAAAGGTGTTCAGCGGGTAAGGGATCAAGGACTCTTCTTCGGCAAACCCCACTGGTTGTACGCAAGTGGGCGCCAGGGTGAACGCCGGGTTTTCGTCGGCCTCCAGGGCTTTTCCGTTGCCATCGAGCGGCACCACAGTGACGCCGTGCAGATGGCGCAACAAGCCGAGGTAAAGCATTTGGCTGACGTAGCGCTCACCCGCCAGGTGCAATCGCAAACGGCTCAGCGCCAGCTCGCCCAAATGACCGTCACAGGTCATGTTCAAACGCAGGCTGAGCAGCGTGCCTTGGGCGTTGACCGAGTGTTTCAGCTCAACCAGGGCCAATGGCAGCACGTCTGTCGGGTAGCAGGTTCTGAACTGGCAACTCACGCCGTCAATCGGCTTGCTCGCCACCCGGGTTTCGCGCTCGACCCGCAGCGCCGGGCCCGGACGGTCCAGCGGGTCGAACTGCAACAGGCTGAATGCCGGCAGTGGCCGCATGTAATTGGGCCATAGCAGGTGCATCAGCGAATGGCTCAGTTCGGGGAGCTCATCGTCCAGCTTCTGGCGCAGGCGCCCGGTTAAAAAAGCAAACCCTTCAAGCAACCGCTCGACGTCAGGATCACGCCCGGCCTGGCCCAAAAATGGCGCCAACGCAGGACTACGCTCAGCGAAGCGGCTGCCCAACTGGCGCAATGCAGTGAGTTCGCTTTGGTAGTAATGGTTAAAGGACACGGCGCTACCTGTTAGTTGTCGACGGCACGAAATACGGGAAACACATAGGGGTTGAACGTCACGCGTGTCGGGCTTTAAGTCCCGACCCTGACCTGGCCACTGCCATCCAGGTGCGCGGTGAAACTGACCTGACGCTTGGTGCCCGCCACGTCCAGCCAGCCGTCGAGACTAAAGGCGAGCCGCAGCGGGTCGCCGTCTCGGGGCAAGGCGCTGACGCGGACCTGGCTCAGACGCGGTTCATAGCGTTCAATAAAAAATTCGATGGCCTCGCGCGCCTGGGTCAGCGCGTCATGCAGGCTCAAACGCATGTTGTTCAAATCGGGCAGGCCGTAGTCGGGCAGCGTTTGCACGCTGCCCGCCCGGGTGCTGAGCATTTTTGCCAAGTGGGCAGCCACGGACGCCTGGGCGCAGGCAACGGGGCTCAAGCCCCGGCGTTTATCCACATCGCCCGCCAGGCGTTCAAAAAGGCTGCCATATGCGCTCATGCCCGGCTCCCGTTACTCTTTTTCCATCTTGCCGACCAGCGACAAGGTGAAGTCAGCCCCCATGTACTTGAAGTGCGGGCGCACGTTCAGGCTGACGCGGTACCAGCCAGGCTCGCCTTCAACGTCGCTGACGGTGATATGGGCGGCACGCAAAGGGCGACGGCCACGGACTTCGGCGGCAGGGTTTTCCTGGTCGGCAACGTACTGGCGGATCCACTTGTTGAGCTCAAGCTCCAGGTCGGTACGCTCTTTCCACGAACCCAACTGCTCGCGCTGCAATACCTTGAGGTAATGCGCCAGGCGGTTGACGATCATCATGTAGGGCAGTTGCGTCCCGAGTTTGTAGTTCAGCTCGGCATTCTTGCCTTCAGCGCTGATGCCGAAGAACTTGGGTTTTTGTACCGAGTTGGCCGAGAAGAAGAAGAACGCGGCGTTGTCGCTGCCTTTGCGCATGGTCAGGGAGATGAAACCTTCCTCGGCCAGTTCGTATTCGCGGCGGTCAGAGACCAGAACTTCGGTGGGGATCTTGGTTTCGATTTCGCCCATGCTTTCGAAGTGGTGCAGGGGCAGGTCTTCAACCGCGCCGCCGCTTTGCGGGCCGATGATGTTCGGGCACCAGCGGAACTTGGCAAAACTGTCGGTGAGCCTGGAAGCGAAGGTGTAGGCGGTGTTGCCCCACAGGTAGTGCTCGTGGCTGTTGGCAACGGTTTCTTTATAAACGAACGACTTGACCGGGTTTTCTTCTGGGTCATACGGGTTGCGCAGCAAGAAGCGCGGCACGGTCAGCGCCATGTAGCGCGAATCTTCGGACTCGCGAAAGCTCTGCCATTTGGCAAATTGCGGGCCGCAGAAGTGGTCTTTCAGGTCTTTAAGGTTTGGCATGCCAGTAAAGCTTTCGAGGCCGAAAAACTTCGGCCCGGCGGCGGCAATGAATGGCGCGTGGGACATGCACGAAACGCTGGACACGTACTGCATCAATTTGACGTCCGGCGAGCTTGGGGTCATGAAGTAGTTGGCGATGATGGCGCCCACCGGCTCACCACCGAACTGCCCGTATTCAGCGGTGTACACATGTTTATAGAGGCCCGATTGCATGACCTCGGGCGAGTCTTCGAAGTCGTCCAGCAGGTCTTCTTTCGAGACGTTGAGGATTTCGATCTTGATGTTTTCGCGAAAGTTGGTGCGATCAACCAACAACTGCAAGCCACGCCACGCGGACTCCAGCGACTGGAAGGACGGGTGGTGGAGGATTTCGTCCATCTGGTTGCTGAGCTTGGCGTCAATCTCGGCAATCATGCGATCAACCAGGGCTTTTTTGACCGGCTCGCCCTGGTTTTGCGGTTTCAGCAGTTCTTCGATAAACGCCGCTACGCCGCGCTTGGCGATGCCATAGGCGTCGTCTTCGGGTGTGAGTCGGGTTTGCGCGATGATGTCGTCCAGAACGCTGTAAGAAGTGCTTTTATCGTCTTTAAGTTGTGCGGCGCTGCTGCTCATTGTGTGGCTTCCTTGACTGATGGGGGGCTCAAACGTCCGTTGCCGGAGCGACAAGCAGATCCAGTTCGCTCAGTATCCGAGCGCGTGAGACGTCGTCGGCCAGGACGCCTTCAATCGCCTTGCGAAAGCTCGGCGCGTTGCCCAATGGGCCTTTAAGTGCGACCAGGGCATCACGCAGCTCCATCAGTTTTTTCAGTTCAGGGATTTGCTCCACCAGGCTCGCCGGGTTGAAGTCCTTCATCGCGCTGACGCGCAGCGCAATCGCCAGCTCATCGGTGCTGTCTTCGCCGTGCAAGCGGTTGGGCACATTCAGGGCCAGCTCCAGCCCTTGCTTGGAAAGCACTTCATCGAAGGTCATTTTGTCGATGGCAATAGGCTTGCGGTCTTCAAGCTTTCGCCCGTCAAAGCGCTGGATATAGTCACCCATCACCAACAGCTTCAAAGGCAGTTCGATCTCTTCTTGAGCCCCGCCAGTCGCGGGTTTGAACGTGATGTTGATCCGTTCCTTGGGGGCTACCGAGCTTTCTTTGGCCATGATGTTTTTCCTTGCGTGTGTGTGGCCCTGAGGCCTATTCGAGTACCACTTCAAGATCGAGGTGGCACAACCTGCGATACATCTCGTCCTTGCGTTCTCGCACTTCGTGGTTCTGCGGCAAGAGCTCGCAGCAGCGATGTAAAAGACGCAAAACTTCAAGCACCAGATCCGGCTCCCAGGCCTGTAAGCCTGAGCGGTGTAGGACCTCATCGAGCATTTCGAGCTGGGTTTTGGCGAGTTCGTATTTCTTGGCGTGGAAGCACAACCGGGCGAGGGTCAACTGCCAAAAAAACCGCACCCGCTCGCCGTGGGCGCTACTGGATCCGCGCTTGAGCCACTGCACAGCGGGTTTGAAACCGCTGACTCGCAGCAGCTCTTGCGCTTCATCGAGGGCCAAGTCCCAGGCCGGGCGTACAGTCGCGACCAGCGCTTCGGGCTCGCTTCGGCTCAGGTGCGGCAGCACCTGTGCGTCGATCCAGGCGCGGGTCTGCGGGTCGGCAAACGCGGTGCCGTCACTGAAACGCAATTCGACCAGGCCCGGCAGTCGTTGCAGGAGCAAGGCGAAATGGACCTCCACCTCGCGCATGGCCGACTCGGCTTTAAGGGCGCTCAGGCATTCCCAGACCAGGCGCTGGCCGTCGAACCAAAACGGTGATTTGGCAACGCTGGCTTCAAGCTCCACCAGCAAATCGGCAAACTGCCCCTGGGTGAAACGGTCCGCGTAGCTGTTGAGCTTGTCGGCCGGGATGCCGCGCAGCGGGGTAATCAGCTCGCCATTGCGCTCGGGCAGGAGTTCTACGGCCAGCCACGTCAGCACGCGGTTCAGGCGTAGCGCTCGCAGGTCGGTGGCTTTCTGTTTTAGCCACCAGCCGCACAAGGCCCGGGCGCTGTCCTGTTGCTGACGCAAGGCCTTGTGAGCGTCTTTTTCGTTGTCGATGAGCGTATTGGGCTCGATCAACTGTGTGGCCACGTGCCTGACCTGCGCCACCGCCGTGGCAATAACGCCCTTCTCGGGCTGGCTGTCGACGGCCCGCTGGACCATTCGGGCCAGTCGACGGCAAATCGGCAGCAACAGCGGCACGTCATCGCCCAAATGCTTGGCCAGCGCGCTTTCCAGCGCCAGCAACAGCTCAACCATGTGCTGGAACAGCGGCAGTTGTTCTTTAATCGGCACGTTTTCGTTAAGGGCCCGATCAAGGCGCCCTACCAGCCAACTGATGGCGGCGGCACGGGTGCGCAACTTGGTCGGGTAGACCAGCGCCCAGCGCTCCGTACACAGGTGGTGCAACAACCCCAGGCCCGCCAGCAACCCCGGGAACGATTCGCGCTGATAAAGCGCCCAGGTCAGCCAGACGGCGGCACGCAGGTCCTTGGACTGATCACGCAACATCGCCTCGCTTTGCTCATGCACCACGTACCAGTCGATCTGGTTGTTTTCTGACATCGACTGCGACTTGCCGATTTCTCGCTCAAGGGCTTCGAACTGGTTCGAAAAGCGCGCGTCATTGCCCGCAAAGCTATCCTTGAACACCGGTGTTTTGCCCAGCTCGATGAGGCGGGCAAATAATTGGCTGGAATACGTCATGACAGCACGCCGCCCACTGCAGTGGGCACCACGTACGTCATAGAGGTATCAAGGGGGAGGATCACAGCGCATTACCGATTCCATTCAAGTGGCGAAACCTTATGTGAATGGAAAAGGGAAAAATGTCAGACGTTTCCTCAATAGGCCGCGAAATGTCTTCGCTTAAAAAAAGGTAAAGAAATCGCCTCACACACGCGTTACGAAACCTGACATACCAAGGATTTGGACTACACCCAAACAGTCAGCTCTGACACGAACGGTTGAAAAAATCGCCTTATACATGTCGACTAAAGTCATGCAGTTAACAGATTCACCTTTCATGGCAGTGGCTTAAACTGCCGCCTTATTTGCCCCAAAACCTGCTGTCTGCTAGTGTCAGCCGGTTTTAACGCCTACCGAGAATGCCGCCATGGCCCGCAAAAAAGCTTCCCTGGATTTCGAGCAGTCCCTCGCCGACCTGCAAACATTGGTCGAGCGCCTGGAAAACGGCGAACTGTCACTGGAAGACTCATTGACCGCCTTTGAACAAGGCATTCGTCTGACCCGTGATTGCCAGGGCGCGCTGGCGCAAGCGGAGCAGAAAGTCCAAATTTTGCTTGAGCGCGATGGTGAGCTCGCTCAAGAGCCTTTTGATGCGGAACAGCCAGAATGATTGATGCCTACCAGACCAGCAGCCAGGCACGCGTCAACGCGGCACTTGAGCGCTTGTTTGTCGCTCCTGCCCCGGAGTTGGCCCGTCTGTACGAGGCCATGCGTTACAGCGTGATGAATGGTGGCAAACGGGTTCGACCGCTATTGGCCTATGCCGCTTGCGAAGCGCTGGGCGCGGCCCCCGAACAAGCCAATGGCGCGGCGTGCGCGGTGGAGCTGATCCACGCCTATTCGCTGGTGCATGATGATTTGCCGGCCATGGACGATGATGATTTGCGCCGCGGTCAGCCGACCACCCACAAGGCGTTTGATGAAGCCTGCGCCATTCTGGCCGGTGACGGCCTGCAAAGCCTGGCGTTCAGCGCCCTGCTCGACCCGACGCTGACCACTCTGGATGCCGAAACACGTTTGCGCATGGTCAATGGCCTGGCATTCGCGGCGGGCCCTGCCGGCATGGTTGGCGGGCAAGCCATCGACTTGGGCTCGGTGGGGCTGAAACTGGATCAGGCTGCGCTGGAATACATGCACCGCCACAAGACCGGCGCCCTGATTGAAGCCAGCGTACAGCTGGGTGCACTGGCCAGCGGCCAGGCAACGGATGACAATTTGCAGGCGTTGAGCGTTTATGCCCGGGCCATTGGCTTGGCGTTTCAGGTCCAGGACGACATTCTGGACGTTGAAAGTGACACCGCAACCCTGGGCAAACGCCAAGGCGCCGACATTGCACGGGATAAACCGACCTACCCGGCACTGATGGGTCTGGAGCGGGCCAAAAGCTATGCGCTGGAGCTGCGTGATCAGGCGCTCAATGCCCTGCGACCTTTTGATGCAGCAGCAGAACCTTTGCGAGAACTGGCGCGTTATATCGTGGATCGCCGCCACTAATACGGTGACAAATAGATATTTCGCACAACGAGTAATGCCAAGGTCTGACTAACGAATGTCACACTGCGTGGGCAGCTTACGTTCCATAAGGTAAACTGCCGCCTCTTTTATATACCTATAACGATTCGCCTGATGCCAACGACGTTTCAAGATTTTCCCCGCAAGCGCCCGACTACGCCCCTGCTCGACCGAGCGGGCACGCCTGTTGGCCTGCGCAGATTAGCCGAAGCCGAGCTGGAAACCCTGGCCGATGAGTTGCGCCTGGAGTTGCTCTATACCGTTGGCCAGACAGGCGGGCACTTTGGTGCCGGGCTTGGGGTCATTGAGCTGACCATCGCGCTGCACTACGTCTTCGACACCCCGGATGACCGGCTGGTGTGGGACGTGGGTCATCAGGCGTATCCGCACAAAATCCTCACCGGCCGTCGCGATGAAATGGCGACGTTGCGCCAAAAGGACGGCATTGCGGCCTTCCCGCGCCGCTCCGAAAGTGAGTACGACACCTTTGGCGTCGGCCATTCCAGCACCTCGATCAGCGCTGCGCTGGGCATGGCCATTGCCGCCCGCCTGCAAAACAGCGAGCGCAAGGCCATTGCAGTGATTGGCGACGGCGCACTGACGGCGGGCATGGCCTTTGAGGCGCTGAACCACGCGCCCGAAGTGAATGCCAACATGTTGGTGATCCTCAACGACAACGATATGTCGATTTCGCGCAATGTCGGCGGTTTGTCCAACTACCTGGCCAAAATCCTGTCGAGCCGTACCTACGCCAGCATGCGCGAAGGCAGCAAAAAAGTGCTGTCACGCCTGCCGGGCGCCTGGGAAATTGCCCGCCGCACCGAAGAGTACGCCAAGGGCATGCTGGTCCCCGGCACCCTGTTCGAAGAGTTGGGCTGGAACTACATCGGGCCGATTGATGGCCACGACCTGCCGACCTTGATCGCCACGCTGCGTAACATGCGTGACCTCAAAGGCCCGCAGTTCCTGCACATCGTCACCAAGAAAGGCAAAGGTTTCGCCCCGGCTGAAGCCGACCCGATTGGTTACCACGCGATCACCAAGCTTGAGCCGCTGGACGCACCGAAAGTCGCGCCCAAGGTTGCCAGCGGACCGAAGTACTCGGCCGTGTTTGGCGAGTGGCTGTGTGACATGGCAGCGGCCGATGAGCGTCTGGTCGGCATTACTCCGGCCATGAAAGAAGGCTCGGACCTGATCAAGTTCAGCGAGCAGTACCCGTCGCGCTACTTCGATGTGGCGATTGCCGAGCAGCACGCGGTCACGTTTGCCGCCGGTATGGCCTGTGAAGGCGCCAAACCCGTGGTGGCGATTTATTCGACGTTCTTGCAGCGTGGTTACGACCAGTTGGTGCATGACGTCGCGGTGCAGAACCTGGACGTGCTGTTTGCCATCGACCGTGCCGGTCTGGTGGGCGAAGACGGCCCGACCCACGCCGGCAGCTACGACCTGTCTTACCTGCGTTGCATCCCGGGCATGGTCATCATGACCCCGAGCGATGAGAACGAACTGCGCAAAATGCTCACCACCGGCCACCTGTACAACGGCCCGGCGGCAGTACGTTACCCGCGCGGCACCGGCCCTGACGCAGCAATCGAGAAGACTCTTGAGCCGCTGGAAATCGGCAAAGGCATCGTGCGCCGTCAAGGCAGCAAGGTGGCAATCCTGGTATTTGGCGTGCAATTGGCCGAAGCCCTGCGAGTGGCTGAAAAGATCGACGCGACCGTGGTCGACATGCGTTTTGTGAAGCCGATGGACGAAGCCTTGGTACGCGAAATGGCTGACAGCCATGAGCTGCTGGTGACCATCGAAGAAAACGCCATCATGGGTGGCGCAGGCGCGGCGGTCAGTGAGTTCCTGGCCCGTGAAAACGTGCTGAAGTCGGTGCTGCACCTGGGCTTGCCGGACATTTATGTCGAGCACGCCAAACCGAGCCAGATGCTGGCTGAATGCGGCCTGGATGAAGCCGGCATCGAAGCCTCGGTTCGCCAGCGGATGCAGTTGCTGGGCCTCTAAGCCCACCCGGATCGACTGTAGGAGCGAGCTTGCCTCGCGATCTTTTAAAGATCAAAAGATCGCGAGGCAAGCTCGCTCCTACAGGGATCAGGGGGCGATCTGCTCGCACAACCTGCCGGTTGCTTGCACCATTTGCCCGCTCGGGCGCTCAAGACCTTTATCACTCAACAGCACTAAACGCCCGTGTTTGACCGCATCCAGTTGCGGCCAGGCTTTCCAGGCGTCGAGTTGCGCCTGGGTGCTCGCAATGATCATTTGTGGATTGCGCTGCAATACCGACTCGACGCTGACTTGCGGGGCCGGGAGTTTGAGGTCGGCAAACACGTTACTCGCCCCGCACACGGCCAACGCATCGCTGATGATTTGCCCACCGCCCAAGGTGTAGAGCGGTTGATCCCAGACTTGGTAAAAGACCCGCAGCGGCTTGTCACGGTGGTAGCGGGTACGTAACTCAGCCAGACGCGTGCGCAGTTGATCAGCCAGTTCCTGACCGCGTTCCGGGCGCCCCAAGGCGACGGCAAGGGTCTGGATCTGCTCAATCAGTTGATCAAGGGTTTGAGGGTCGGCGGTGTAGGTCGGGATGTTGAAGCGGTGCAGTTGCTCGCGCTGGGCTACGCCCACGCTACCCGGCCAGAGCAGGACCAAGTCGGGTTGCAGGCTGAGTAAACGCTCGATGTTTAATTGGCCATAGCGACCCACAGAGGGCACAGCGACCAGTTCGGGAAGTGACTCGCCAGCGTCGAGGCGCCCGACCAGCAGGTCGGTGGCCCCCAGTTCAACGACGATTTCAGACAGCGATGGCGCCAGACTGATCACTCGGCTGGCGCCCATGCAGGGTAAACCCACGGCCAGCAACAGGATTGCCAGCCAGTAGTGCATCACGCCGGATCTGTCTCGCCTTGGTGCTGGTTGCCCATCATGTGCCCAAGCTTATTGGCTTTGGTTGCCAGGTACAGTTTGTTGTGCGGGTTGTGCCCGGTGTGCAGCGGCACACGCTCCGCCACGGTGATGCCCATGTCGGTCAAGGCTTTGACCTTGCGCGGGTTGTTGGTCATCAGGCGCAGCGAATTGACACCCAAGTGCTCAAGCATCGGCAGGCAGATGGCGTAATCGCGCTGATCCGCAGCAAAGCCCAGACGCTCGTTGGCTTCAACGGTGTCGGCACCGCCATCTTGCAGTGCGTAAGCGCGCACTTTGTTCAACAGACCAATGCCACGGCCTTCCTGACGCAGGTACAGCAACACGCCACGACCTTCGCGGGCGATGGCCTGCAAAGCGGCTTCCAGTTGTGAGCCGCAATCACAGCGCTGGCTGAACAAGGCATCGCCGGTCAGGCATTCGGAGTGCACCCGGCCTAATACCGGAGCACCGTCTGCCACGTCGCCCAAACTGAGCACAACGTGTTCACGACCCGTGGCTTGCTCTAAAAAGCCATGCATGGTGAATTCGGCAAAGGGGGTTGGGAGCTTGCAAGCAGCAACGAAAACGACGGGCACCATGTGCTCCTGATCAGTTTGAGGACTGGAAATTCGCAGAGTCGACATTGTAACAGGACGTTCCTACAGACGCTTAGGCTGAATTATCGGAGATAAATATCAAAAAGTTTGATAGCTCAGGCCCCGCGAACCTTCACATCACCCGTGAAAGTGCTGGTAACCACGGATTGCCGGGGTGATGTCCTGACCGTGCTCGTCGACAAGGCTGACGCCCTGCCCTTCAATGACGCGGCCGATGACGTGGATCGGCCAGCCGTCAGCGAGCAATGTCGGCAGTTCAACGGCTGGCAAGGTAAAGGCCAGCACGTAATCGTCACCGCCGCTCAAGGCCGCTTTTTGCGCGCCCGCATCCCCCAAAAACTCTTGCAGGGCCAGCGACATCGGCACGCGGTCATTTTCGATCTGCAGGCCCACACGCGAAGCCAGTGCAATATGCCCGCAGTCCGCCAAAAGACCGTCTGAAATATCCAGGGCAGAGGTCGCTTTGCCGCGCAGGGCCTGGCCCAGGGCAAATTGCGGTTGCGGTGACCAGTAATGCGCCAGCAAAGGCTCGGCAATTGCCGGGGCAGCGCTGCATTGGCCCAGGACCAGCGGCAATGCGCCCGCTGCATTGCCCAGCTCACCGCCCACGCATAGCAAG